>JASFJQ010000373.1:0-3389 GCA_050121305.1 Chromatiaceae bacterium | reverse complement strand
TGCGTAAAGCGCTCACGCAGGCGATGCACCCGCGACGGCCTTTCAAAGCTGACGCCGGCCGCGACCACATGGGCCGGCAGCATCCAGAATGCCTCGAGGAGCGAGATCGCGAGCGCCACGACCACGACGGTCGGCACCACCCGCATGAAGTCGCCGAGGATCCCGGGCATCAGAATCAATGGGGCAAAGGCCGCCATCGTAGTCAGCACCGCGGCGGTCACCGGGGCGCCCACCTCGCGTAGCGACTCGATAGAGGCCTGTATCGCCGGGGTGCCATGGCGCAGCCGGTAATAAATACCCTCGACGACGACAACGGCGTCATCGACCAGCATGCCCAGTACGATCACTACGCCGAGAAGCACCATTACGTTCAGCGTCTCGCCGATGCCGGAGAGTACCCAGAAGGTGCCCGCAAGGATGAAAGGGATACCGATCGACGTCAGCAGCGCGATCCGGGAGCCGAGAAACAGCCAGGTCACGACGAGCACCAGCCCCAGGCCAATGATGGCATTGTTCTGCATCAGCCGGATCGCATTGCGCGTCGTGATGGTCTGGTCGTCGATCAATACCAGCTCTACGCCGGTGCCGTCGCGCAGTTCATTGCGGCCGTCGAGATAGACCTTCAGCCGCTCGATCAGGTCGATCGTATTGGTGTCGGCCTTCTTGATCACCGCGAGCAGGACCGCGGGGCGGTCTTCGAAGGTGGCGAGATGAGAGGCCTCGGCCTGCGAGCGCTCCACCCGGGCAACGTCGGCCAGGGTGATCTCGCTGCCGGCGCCGACGACAGTCCGCGTCGCCAGCTCGTCCGGGTCCGCATCCGATCCGACCAGACGGATCAGCCAGTTTTGCTGGCCGAGGCGGGCGTCGCCTGCGGCGATATCCTGGAAAAACGCGCTGACGGTGTCGGCGATCTGTCCCGGCGTCAGGCGCAACTCTTCGAGCAGCTCCGGAAAAAAGCGCACCTGCAGCTCGGGGTCGACCAGGCCGGTCGCGTCGACGCGATCGACGCCCTGCAGGCGTTCCAGGTCCTTGCGTACGTTGCGCGCCTGGCGGCGCAGGTTTTCGTCCATTCCCTGGCCTACCACGGCAATGGTCGCCGATGGAAAGCCGTTGGCGCTGGTGATCTCGAGGATGCGCGAGTCCTCCGCGGCATCAGGGAGTTCGTCCTCCTTGTTCTGGATCTCACGACGCAGGTCGGAGATCCGCTTGTCGAAAGTCCGGGCGTCGATGTCGTCGAATCGCACCAGGATAGTGGAGACGGTCTCACGGCTGTTCGAGGACATGAACTTGACGTCTTGAACCTGGCGCAAGGCATCCTCGAGTGGGTCGGTCACCTTCTTCTCGACATCCCCGGCGGATGCGCCGGGCAGCACCGTGGTAATCACGATCCAATTGAAGTTGATGGTGGGATCCTGCTGGCGGGGCAGATCGAGGTAGGACAGTCCGCCGACGACCAGGACCAGGATGAAGACGAGGTTGGCGAGGACGTGGTTGCGCAGCAAAGCGCGATAAAAACCCACTAGCGCGTTTCTCCCGTGGCTACCGGTTTGACCAGGTCATTGTCGACCAGACGCTGGCGACCCTCACTGATCACCAGCGTCTCCGGCGCGAGCTGGAGCACCGCCGGGCGCCCATCCTGGGCATCGGGGATGTCGATGAACCTGGCCCGATCGGCGTCCAGCACAAACACCCCCAGACGACCATCCCGCCGTACCAGGTAGTCGGACGGCAACATCGAGCGCGCGCCGTACCAGACAATCCGTCCCGGCGTGCCGGCAACGGCGGCCTCGTCCGTGAACACCAGGCGCGCCTCGCGGGTTCGGGCAATCGGGTCGACGCGCGGCAGCAGGCTTCGCAGCATCACCGGGTAGTCAGTCTCGTCGCTCTTGAACACCACGGTCTCCGCCGCCTGCAGTCCGTCGGCCTGGTCATGGCGCAAGGCCACGCTGACCTCCTGACCCTCGGCCTCGAGCAGATTCAGCAGAACGGTGCCCACATTGGCGTAGCTGCCGACGCTGGTGGCCCGCTCGGTGACGACGGCGTCGACCGGGGCGCGCACATCACAATGGGCGACGTCGATCTCGGCCAGACGAACCTCCTGCTCGCTGGCCAATAGATCGGCCTCGGCCGTCGCCAGGTCCGTACGTCGCTGATCCAGCAGTTCCTCGCTGATGCTCTTTTTACGTTGCAGGTTGCGCGCGCGCTGGAGTTGCTGCTCGGCGAATGCCTGTTGAGCACGTGCGCGGTCGACGGCGGCCTGCCGGGCGATCAGCAGGGACTCGTAGCGGCGGCAATCCAGACGCACCAGTAGGTCATCGGCCGTGATCCGATCGCCGACCTCGACTAAGATTTCCTCGATGCGCGCGGCAATCTCGGCTGCGGGCGAGGGGGCATTGCGCGCCACCACCGTCGCCGGCGCGCTGAATTCGGGTATCGCCAACACATCGCCGAGACGCACGGTGCGCACACTGATGGCCTCGGCGTGACACCAGGGTGCCGCCGACAGCATGAGCAACGCCGCCGCCGGGTACCGGAGTGACTCTAGACATCGCGTTACCGGATTCGCGGGACCTGTGCGCATCGGGGTAGCATACGATGAAATTGTCCGCATGAGGCCCTTGCCGCGGCGGCAATCAAGGCCGAATCACTTTGTCTCACTTTTTTGCGTTGAATGGAGATTGATCGCATGATCCTGCGCATAGTCGTCGCCACGGTGGTGATCCTGTTGGGTGCATGCCAGAACAGCGCCACGGTGCGTGAAGAGCTCGGCGGCGGATTCGTCGACCTGCAGGGCGCCCGCGTCGTCTTGAAGAAAGACATCGGGGTGGCGGCCGGCAGGGCTCGCGTATACATCCAGGATGGCGGCCCGGGCGCGGGTCAGGCGCGTGTCAGGTCCAGTGGCTTTGACAGCTTCCGGCCTAGCTGTGCGTTTGAGATCGGCAGCGTGGACCACCCCGGCGTGACGATCAGCGCAGACAGTTTCTTGATCACCCGGGTACAGATAACCGTGGTAGAGGTGGTCAGTCTAAAGCCTGTGCAGGTGGCCGGATTCCGTCTGATGGGTGCAGGGGGTATCGACGGTGGTCCGATGTTGTACTCTGGCTATCATTTCTGGCTGGCATCCGAGAAGCAGCCCGATGTGCGGCGAATGACCTGCTATGGTGTGTATGCCGAGAGCGGCGAGCTCTATCCACCCACATTGGCGGAGATCCGCCGGGCGCTGCGCGGCGTAGCAGAGATCGGGTTCTGACGGCCCGTTGGAGGCATGCGGGTGGGAGCCTGCGCGGTAGAAATACCCGTAGCGAAAAAGTGGCACGGCGACGACAGTTTTCTGTTCTTTTGAGGCGCATAGTGGGCACTACGCAACGAAAAATAACAGGAAAATGGAA
>JASFJQ010000372.1:0-3391 GCA_050121305.1 Chromatiaceae bacterium | reverse complement strand
GTCAGGCCGCCATCCATCTCGATGAGGCGGCGATCCCGGTGCGCCCCGAGGTGCGCGGGCTGAGCGAGATCCTGGGCCTGGACCCACTCTATCTGGCCAATGAGGGCAAACTGGTCGCCGTGATCCCGCCCGGGTACGCCGAGGCCGTGCTGCAGACCATGCGGGCCCACCCCGCCGGCGAGCACAGCGCCCGTATCGGTCAGGTCGGCGGGTCCCCGGCAGGCACAGTGATCCTCAAGACCGGTTTCGGCGGCGAGCGTATTGTCGACATGTTGGTGGGTGAACAACTGCCGCGCATCTGCTGAGACCCGCCTTGACGCGGGCCGACCCCATCTTGGCGGCCTCTTGCCCTGCGCAAGCGATGCGCCCGATGCGGCGAGGCTCAGCCTATCGATATCTCCTATACTTCGATCAAAGGACCATTGGCTATGCGGGGGGTGATCAAATGTTCAAGGACTACAAACAGCTTCTGAAGGATCTGCGCCAGATGCAGGATCAGCTGTGGCGCGATTCCATGGCCAGTTTTCCAGGTTCTGCGTTGCCAACCGGTATGAATGATTGGCAGCAAAGAACCCTCGACAACGTAAACAACCTTGTCGAACAGGCGGTCGAAAACTCGCTGAATCTGCAGCGTGAATGGCTGAATCAATGGGTCGGAAGGGCCACTGGCGGAGACCTTACGCCGAAGACCTTTGCCGGGCTCAGCGACGACGCCAGGCGCTCTGCACAACACTGGCTAAACGACCAGAATCGGCTCTGGGATCAATGGCTCAACGTCATCAAAACAAGCGGCAGCCAGGGTAAATTTCCGGACTTTTCAGAGTGGGAGAAGGCCGTACAGGAATCTATGCAGAGTCAGATGAGCCTGTTCAATCAATGGTCTGAAATGACTGACTTCAAGAAGCTTTCCGGCAAGGAATTCGAGAAGCTCTTCAACCAGATCAACAAGTCGATGGAGAAATCGATAGAGACCCAGCAGCGGCTGTGGAATCTCTGGCTCGATCAAATGGCAGGCGCTGGCCAGTCGCTTGGCGAGGCCGGCGAACCCCAGCCGAAAACGCAAGAGCGGGTAACCCCCGCGAAACAGACCAAGACCACGGCCACTGCGGCAAAGGCCGCCGCTGAACCGGCGAAGACAGCGCCGAAACCGGCGCAGGCCGAGGACGATCTGACGCAGATCCGCGGAATCGGTCCGGGCCTGGAGAAAAAACTGAAAGAGAACGGTGTCTCGACGCTCAAGCAGATAGCGTCATGGACGGCTGCAGACATCGCCCGCATGGAGGAGAGTGTCATTCGCTTTTCCGGGCGCATCGAGCGCGAACAATGGGTAAAGCAGGCGAAGGCGCTGATTTCCTGAGCGGTGATGCTCGGAATCTGATTGGATCACCGACTGTCTGATTGTTTTCGTGCTGGCAAGTCACGCTTGCCAGTGCTCCTCTTATCGAGCGCATTCGCGCACTGCACCCGCGCCTCCACGGTCCCGGGAGTCTCTGGCCGGCGAACCTGAACCATGCAGCCATCCTAATACGCTTTGGGTATCGGGGGCCGCTGCAGGAGATCGGTGAGATAAGCCGTTTAGACCACTTACATCTCGGCGATAGCGGCGCCGCCGTGGTGCGAACCGACCTGACATTCGGCGCAGCGGGGAGAGTGGGCCAGCGCAATGACGGTTAGCCTGAACGATACAGGGCGTCGCGAAAAGGCAATTCGTGAGCCTGGGCAACGACCGCCCGTTGGCGGGCATGGACCTGAGGATAGACTGATGCCGGATGGAAAGCCGATTTATACTCCCCTTACGCCGTTAGAAGACAGGGGATCAAAGTTGTGGCTAGAAAAGAAGCGCTGACAGAAGACGAGCAACTCGGCTTGAAAAATGCCTTGGAGCATATAGTGGAGTTGGAGCATTTGATGAAAAGGCGTCCGATCGAGACGTTCAAATCGCTGCTGAAAATGAATATCCCTATGGAATTAGAAATCGAGATTAATGGGGCGACTTACGCGCTCAAGTTTAATGACTCCGACTAAAGGAGCTATGAACAGCGGTCTTACCCCGGTGTTAGGAAAGGCGCACATACCACGCCGAGAGGAAGTGAGCGGGATGTCCGCATTTCTCGCAGCAGACGTCTACCGATGTTGAATCTGTTGTGATTCTGATTCCATGATTACCAATCACGCGTTGAATGCCGGAGAGTCTTCCTATGATTGTATTCCCCACTACTTGGTTGGTCCCGGCGGCGACAGCCGCGTGGGCTGTATGGACATGGGCGCATGAACAATCCCTAGAACGGGAGAGGGAGCGTGCCAGGGTCACAGCGCTCTATGTCAATCCATTTCTCTCGGCATGCGAGGACCTGCAGAGCAGGATATACAAGATCATCGAGCTCGAAGGTCTGACTAGGCTGCGGGAGCGTTATCCGGACGGCGCATACGCCGAAGAGACACTCTACCTTATTGTCCGATTTTTCGGCTGGCTGGCCGCCGTCGGCCGCTACGGCCCATACACCCAGGATTCCGTATTGATAAAGTATTCAGCGGCGATACGCAGGGCGTTTGCAACCTCGAACGGAGATCGTAAGGTCGGACCTTTCAACTTCTTTCCCGCCGAACAAAAAGCACTTGGCAAGATGGTCATGCACAGCATGGAGGGAGAGTATGGCCACGAAATGGATACCATATCTTTCTACGAATTCAGGGACATTATTAAATCGCCTTATCGCATGCCAGAGAGCTCGGCCGTCACGCAGACGCTCGAGACGCTACGCACGGCAAAGTCTGCCGAAGATATGGAGGGTCGGGAGCGCCTAGCGGAAGCCCAGAATCATCTGGTCGACTTGTTGAACTATCTGGAGCGTAAGGAGGGCTACAGCTACTTTCCTGCCAAGCGTAAGAAATGCGGCTCGTTTCGCCCAGTGAAGTCGCCCCGACCCGTGCGCTCAGTCGCGTAGAAAATGGCTGCGATCTCGGTGATTAGGCCCACACCGCTGACAGGCCTTGCGGACTCGAACTGGGCAGTAAATAAGAGGTGCCGAATGCCGAATTAAAGTTGTGCGGGTAGCGGCCGAAAAACGCTCTCGAGGCGAGTGACATTCATTGCTTGCCGGAGAGCCGACCCCATGACACAAATGAAAGATCTGGCACGACAGTACCTCGATCAAGCCTATTTCATCGGCGGCGACGGCCTGCTGTATACGCCCGTCGGCCGGGCCGCACGCAGTACAATACGGGTGGGCCGAACGGTTTACCCCGCCGCGCCGCTGATTGCTGAGATGCAGCGACAGATCGAGATTCGCGGAATTCCGATGCACCGAGACGCAGCGGATGAGCCTATCTACTGACCTTTCGCCTGCCGCAGACCGCTACCATCGCTCGGGCAGGCGGGCTATCATTCTTC
>JASFJQ010000371.1:0-3394 GCA_050121305.1 Chromatiaceae bacterium | reverse complement strand
TGTGCCTGATTTCTGGCACTGGTGGATCCTCGGATTGGCCCTGATCATCGCCGAGACGGTGCTGCCAGGCACCTATTTCCTATGGATGGGGGTCTCGGCCGTCGCGCTCGGCGTTCTGGCCTGGCTCTTCCCGGCGATGAGCTGGGAGATCCAACTGATGCTGTTCGCGCTGTTGTCGCTGGCGAGCATCGTCGGCTGGCGGTTGTGGCAGCGCAGGCACCCCGAGGAGAGCGATCAGCCGATGCTGAACCGGCGCGCCGAGCAGTATATCGGGCGGGTGTTCGTGCTCGAGGCGGCGATCGAGAATGGTTTCGGCAGGGTGCGGGTCGCCGACAGCCTGTGGCGGGTCAAGGGCGCGGATGCGCCGGCCGGGACCCGTGTACGGGTGACCGCGGCGGACGGGATCGTCCTGGTGGTGGAGCCCGCGGATTAATGCGTACTGCGCTCGGCGGGGCGCATTAAACCGATACCCTCAGCGGCCAAGTAGACAGCGGCAAAGGCGCCAGACCAGCTCCGCCCTGGAATCCCCTTGTCCTCTATTCAGGGCATCGCCCCATCATGCTTGGTCAGGATGCAGTACATGGCGTCCACCATCTCCATGGTTGAGGCGTCCAGCGCCGCGGAGCCGACCTCCGGGGGTAGTTCCGCCAGGCGCCAGATCGGTGCGCGGATCTGCTGGACCACGTCCTCGATCAGCAGGTCGGAGTCGATACCGCCGCTGAACTGGACCGCGATGTGCAGTATCGCGATCTCGCGGGCCAGCCCGCCGGCGACCTCTTCCGGGCGCGTCAGGTGCTTGAACGAGTCGACGAACGACTCGGGGAGCTGCCAGACGCGGGAGAGTTCCGCGGCAAACTGCATGGCGTCGATACCGATCAGCTGCTGCTCCTGGAATAGTCGTGCGTCCAGGCCTTCGTCAGAGTATGCCAACGCCTGGCGGCACTCCCTCGGGTAGCGGCTGAACAACACCAAATGACCGATGTCGTGTAGCAGCCCGCGGACGAACATGCTCTCGGGGCTGCGTATGCCTGCGCCCTCTGCGATCGCCTGCGCAAGAAACCCGCAGTGCACGCTGCGATACCAGAAGGTATCGATATCCATCAGCTCATTGGACAGGCCGGCGAATGCCTCGGAGACGCTGGCGGCCAGCGCCAGATCATGGATCTTCTGCATCCCGAGGATGTTGGCGGCGCGCGTTATGGTGTCGACCTGCGCGCGAAAGCCGTAGAACGCACTGTTCGCCATGCGCAGCACCCGTGCGGCCAGGGCCGGGTCCAGCGACAGTACCTGCGCGGCATCGGCCATCGATGCGTTCTCGGAATCCATGACCTCCCGCAGCCGCAGATAGACGTCGGGCAACGAGAGCGACTCCAGCGAGTCGTACAGAAGTTCATCCAGTTGAAGTGCTGCTGACATATCGCGGGCCTGCCGGGCTGGCATAGGAAAATTCTCTGTCCCTTGCTATCGGCCGCCCGAAGGCGCCCTTGAGCACCACCTGCCGGCAGGGAGGCGTCTGAATCCGAGTTACAACAGCACGCGCTCGATGCCGCCGGCCTTGGCCTTGGCGAGGAAGGCCTCCTGCCAGTGCTCACCGAGCAGGTGCCTGGCCAGCTCGACCACGATGTAGTCGGTCTGTAGGCCGGTTTCGTCGCTGTATCGGGCGAGCCCCTGTTGGCAGGCGGGGCAGCTGGTCAGCAGCTTCACCTGCCCGATCGTCTTGTCCTTGCCGGTGAGCGCGCGAATACCTGTGTGCAGCTCTTCCGCCTTGCGGAAGCGCAGCTGATTGGCGATGTCTGGTCGTGCGGTGCCGAGTGTACCGGCCTCGCCACAGCACCGGTCCGAGAGGGTCGCCGGCTGGCCGAGCAGGCTGCCGGCGACCTCGAGCGGGTCATGCTGCTTCATGGGGGAGTGGCAGGGGTCGTGATAGAGATACCGCACCCCCTGCACGGCGTCGATCTTCATGCCCTTTTCCATCAGATACTCGTGGATGTCGAGCAGCCGACAGCCGGGAAATATCTTCCCGAACTCGTACTTGAGCAGCTGATCCATGCAGGTCCCGCACGACACGACCACGGTCTTGATGTCCATATAGTTCAGCGTGTTGGCTACGCGGTGGAACAGCACCCGGTTGTCGGTGGTGATGCGCTGCCCCTTGTCGTGCAGTCCGGCCGAGGTCTGCGGATAGCCGCAGCACAGGTAGCCCGGGGGCAGCACGGTCTGCGCGCCGGTCTCATAGAGCATCGCCAGCGTCGCGAGGCCGATGTCGGAGAACAGGCGTTCCGAGCCGCAGCCGGGGAAGTAGAATACCGCCTCGCTGTCGTCATCGAGCATGGACGCATCCCGGATGATCGGGATCATGGTGCGATCCTCGAGGCCGAGCTCGCTGCGATAAGAGCGTTTCGGCAGCTCGACGCGGATCGGTCGGCGGACCAGCTCCACCGCGGTCTCGCGGATCTTCGGCTTGCCCGAGGTCGCCTGCGGGATATCGTCCGGTTGCCCGAGGAGCCGGGCCTTGCTTGCCAGGTCGTGGGCCAGGGTCAGGCCCTTGAAGCCCCAGTCCAGCATCCCCTTGCGCAGGACCTTGATGGTCCGGGGATCGGTCGCATTAAGGAACTGCATCGCCGCCCAGGTTCCGGGGTTGAAGCGTTTCTTGCCGCGCTCGGTCAGGATCTTGCGCATGCGGATGGTGACCTCGCCGAAATCGATATCCACCGGGCAGGGGCTTTCGCACTTGTGGCAGACGGTGCAGTGGTCGGCGATGTCGTTCATCTCGTCGAAGTGCTCGAGCGATATGCCCCGTCGGGTCTGCTCTTCATACAAAAAGGCCTCGATCACCAGCCCGGTGCCGAGGATCTTATTGCGGGGTGAATACAGGAGATTGGCACGCGGCACATGGGTCATGCATTTGGGCTTGCATTTGCCGCAGCGCAGGCAGTGCTTGACATCGTCGTTGAGCGCGCCCAGCTCGCTCTCTTCGAGGATAATGGCCTCCTGTTGGACCAGGCGCAGCGACGGCGTGTAGGCGCCGCTGAGGCCGGACCCGGGCATCAGCTTGCCGCGATTGAAATACTGCTGCGGATCGACCTGCTGCTTGTACTCGACGAAGCGCGCCAGTTTGTCCTCATCCAGATAGCGCACCTTGGTCAGACCGATGCCGTGCTCGCCCGAGATCACGCCGCCGAGCGACTGCGCCAGCTGCATGATCCGCGCTACCATGCGATCGGCCTCGTGCAGCATCTGGTAGTTGTGCGAATGCACCGGGATATTGGTGTGCACATTGCCGTCGCCGGCGTGCATGTGCAGGGCGACGAATAGGCGATTGTTGCGGATCTCGGTATGTATCGCCTGCAGCGTATCGCGCAGGGATTCCAGCGCTGAGCCCTGGAAGATCTCG
>JASFJQ010000370.1:0-3397 GCA_050121305.1 Chromatiaceae bacterium | reverse complement strand
GTCCTTGTCGGCGGCGTCGCCCGGATGAATCTTATTCATGATGCCGTCCAGGCCCGCCATCATCATCGCCGAGAATGCGAGATACGGGTTGGCGGTCGGGTCGGGGAATCGCACCTCGACGCGTCGCCCTTTAGGGCTGGAGACCCACGGGATACGAATCGATGCGGAACGGTTTCGCGCAGAATAGGCCAGCATGACCGGCGCCTCGAAGCCGGGTACTAGGCGTTTGTAGGAGTTCGTCGAGGCGTTGGTGAACGCATTCAGTGCGCGCGCGTGCTTGATGATGCCGCCGATGTAATACAGCGCCGTCTCTGAGAGGCCGCCGTATTGATCACCGGCGAAGGTGTTGTTGCCATCCTTGAACAACGATTGGTGCACGTGCATGCCAGAGCCATTGTCGCCGACGATTGGCTTCGGCATGAAGGTAACGGTCTTCCCGTAGGCATGTGCGACATTCCAGGTGCAGTATTTTTGGATCTGCACCCAGTCGGCACGCTGGACAAGGGTCGCGAACTTGGTACCAATCTCACACTGACCGGCGGTAGCGACCTCGTGGTGGTGTACCTCGACCGGCACGCCCATCTCGGCCATCGCATCACACATCGCTCCACGAAGGTCGTGCAGCGAATCGACCGGCGGGACCGGGAAGTAGCCGCCCTTGACACCCGGGCGATGGCCGAAGTTGCCATCTTCATAGACGCGCTCGGAGTTCCATTCTGCCTCCTGAGAATCGATCTTGACCATGCAGCCCGACATATCGATGCTCCAGCGGACATCATCCAACACGAAGAACTCGGGTTCAGGGCCAAAGTAGGCGGCATCCGCAATGCCGGTGGAAGCCAGGTAGGCCTCCGCCCGCTTGGCAACCGAGCGCGGGTCACGTTCGTAGCCTTCCATGGTCGACGGCTCGAGGATGTCGCAGCGTAAGTTGACCGTCGCTTCGTCGGTGAACGGATCGAGAACGGCGGAATCGGCATCCGGCATCAGGATCATGTCCGATTCGTTGATGCCCTTCCAGCCGGCGATCGACGAACCATCGAACATCTTGCCTTCTTCGAACAGATCTTCGTCGATAATCGACGCCGGCACGGTGACGTGCTGTTCCTTACCACGCGTGTCGGTGAATCGGAAGTCGACGTATTTGACCTCGTTGTCCTTGATCATGTTAAGGACCTTTTTTGCGCCCATTCTCTCTCTCCAGATTTTTGCAGTGAGTGCCGCTGCCGTCGCGACAGCGATTTCCAAGGATTGCCGGCCGGTCCATCCACGAGCGGCCGATCGGGGTGATCTGCGGTCAGCAGGAACCGTGCCATTGGGCTGCCGGGTCAACCTGTCTCCGTTCGGCGTCGGCTAAAGCCCCGGGCCTCCACGCTAACCGGATTGAAATCATCCGCTTACGCCGGAGTCCGCGCCAACTTAGGGCGCGGCGGCTCACCAGGCGTGCGCCGGGGTCATACCCCTCGAGGCAGTTTTTGCACGATGTTAGTGCAAAAAAATCGGGCTTGCGCACCGATAAAGTGCGCGACGGGAATTCCGCCCGCCGTCGCGAGGCGGACTGTGATTTCCCGGCTAACCGTAAACGATGCGCAGATCGCCGAACCATTCCAGCTCCCGCGCCGCCTCCGCCAGCCTGGTCTGTAGCTTGGCGGTTGTCGCGGTGTCGACGAAACTGGTCAATGGCAGCATCAGTTCGACATCGATTTTGCCGGCGAGGTAGTGGAGGCGCACCTCGCGCTGTGCCGGCGCGGCCTGCACCGCTTGCCATGCCGCTTCGAGCGCATCCATGGCCTCGGCGCGCAGCGGCAGGCCGCGACAGGTCGGCAGACTCTCATCATCTTCGGGATCGATATGCACAGTAACGTCAGTGATGGACTCGACCTTATCGATAATGCGGTCTTCGACCGCGAGGCTGATCATATGACCCTCGGATACCGATAGGCGCGGTGCGACCTGCACATGAACATCGGCGCTCGCCTCCGCCCCGTGCCGACGGGTGCGCAACATATGTACCGAGCGCACGCCATCGATGCCCATAATGACCCGCTTGGCCTCGCTGACCTCTTCATCGTCAAGGGCGGTATCGACCAGTTCGCTCAACGCGCGCCACCCCAGATCCCAGCCAATTTTCGCCACCATGATGCCCACTACGATGGCCGCCAGCGCATCCATATAGCTGAACCCGACGACCGCGCCGCCGACGCCGATCAACACGACCACGGAAGAAATGGAATCCGAGCGGTGATGCCAGGCGTTTGCGCGCAACATTTGCGACTTCAGCCGTTTGGCGGCCGCAATGGTGTACCAATACAGCGATTCCTTGGCCAGGATGCCCGCCGCCGCTACCAACAGGGCCACCTTGCCCGGTATCGGCCGGTCGACATCGAGCAGACGCTCAACGCCATTCCACACGATACCCAGGGCGACCAAACTCAGCACAATCCCCAGGCCGAGTGTCGCCGCTGTCTCGAAGCGCCCATGGCCGTAGGGGTGCTCTTGGTCTGGTGCCTGTGCCGCATGCCTTGCGGCGAACCAGACTAGCACGTCCGACAAGAGGTCAGAGGCCGAATGGATGCCGTCGGCGATCAGTGCCGCGGAATTGGCGACCAGGCCCACGAGGATCTGCGCGGCGCTTAGCGCCAGGTTGACCGCCCCGCTGACGAAGGCCACCTTGCGGGTCTCGTGGCCACGCTCGGTGCGCTGTTGATGCACAGCATCGCTATGTTGGACATCTGGTGTTGCCATCAGGACCCTGCCCAAGTCTCGCCCCAGTTCCTGCCCCGGCCCTGCAGGCGAACAAACGCCGGCGGAGAGGCTGAGTGTGGAGATGCAGTGGTTTCAGCGTGGGTGGCCACGACGGCATGATACCGAGATTCCGGGTGCTTATGCACAGATGAAGGGTATCTCTGTGCGGGTCGCCACCGGTCGGCCGCGCCTGCAGTCAGGCTGAGTTGTCCAGCCGGTCTGCCATTGTGGCGATGGCCATGGTTACGGGCTGTATAATCCTGGATCCTGAAGAAGCAACTGCCGATCGATTCATGAACAATGCGACCGACGTATCCACCTTCCAGGGATTGATTCTGGCCCTGCAGCAATACTGGGCAGATCAAGGCTGCGCGATACTGCAGCCCTACGACATGGAGATGGGTGCCGGGACCTTCCATACAGCGACCTTTCTGCGCGCGATCGGTCCCGAACCCTGGAACGCCGCCTACGCCCAGCCGTCAAGGCGCCCGACGGACGGACGCTACGGAGAAAACCCAAACCGCTTGCAACACTATTATCAGTTCCAAGTAGCACTGAAGCCTTCGCCGAAGGACATCCAGGATCGCTATCTCGGGTCCTTGCAGATGCTGGGCATCGATCCATTGGTACACGACATCCGCTTCGTCGAGGACAA
>JASFJQ010000369.1:0-3413 GCA_050121305.1 Chromatiaceae bacterium | reverse complement strand
ACCCGGCTGTGGCCTCAACACCTGGGTCTGGCCGCGTCCGTCGGGGTCGCCGAACTCCAGGTGAGGCGCCGACCGCGGGTGGCCCTGTTTACCAGCGGCGACGAGTTGGTGATGCCGGGTGAAGCCCTGGGGCCGGGCAAGATCTACAATTCCAACATGTTTACCGCCAGTGCGTTGCTGCGGCTGCTGGGTTGCGAGGTGATCGACCTCGGCATCGTCGAAGACACGCTGGAGGCGACCAAGGCCGCGCTGCGCGATGGCGCGCGACAGGCCGACCTGGTGCTGGCCTCTGGCGGTGTGTCCGTGGGCGAGGAAGATCACGTGAAGCCTGCGGTGGAGGCGCTAGGCTCGCTGGATATGTGGCGAATCGCGATCCGACCCGGCAAGCCATTGGCCTTCGGACATGTCGAAGGTACGCCGTTCATCGGCACCCCCGGCAATCCGGTGTCGTTGTTCGTTACCTTCGTACTCTTGGTGCGGCCGTTCATCCTGCGCCTGCAGCGCAGGGCGGACTGGCGCCCTCAGCCGGGGCACGCAATCGCCGAGTTCGACTGGCCGCGGCCCGATAAACGGCGCGAGTTTCAGCGTGCCAGAGTGGAGTTCGACGACCAGGGTCTGGCGCATCTGCAGGTCCATCCGAGCCGTTCGTCGGGGGTATTGAGTTCAGTCACCTGGGCCAACGCGCTCGCGGTGATTGCCGAAGGCCGCGTGATCCAGCGTGGCGACGACGTGGGCTTTATCCCCTTCAACGAGCTGCTGACATGATCAAGGTCCTGTATTTCGCCAGCCTGAGGGAGCGTCTGGGCCGTGCGGACGAGACGCTGCAGGAGGTCCCGCCGACGGTCGCCGCGTTGCGCGAGCTGCTGGTGAGCCGGGGCGGCGTTTGGTCGGAGGTATTCGCCGAGGATCGGCCTGTCCTGGCCGCGGTGAACCAGGCGATGGCGACCGCTGAGCAGGGGTTGCAGCCAAATGACGAGGTGGGTTTCTTTCCCCCGGTAACGGGTGGATAAAGGATCTGCGAGGTGTCGAATGGAGATAGAGATCAGGGTTGAGGAACAGCCGTTGGATATCGCAGCGGAAATGACGCCGTTGTATGTCGGTAACGCTGCGGTCGGTGGGGTAGTCAGCTTCGTCGGCCTGATGCGTGATTTCAACGAAGGCGACCAGGTGTCAGAGATGACACTCGAGCATTATCCGGGGATGACCGAGAAGGCACTTGGCGCCATCGTCGACGAGGCGGCCGCACGCTGGGAACTGCTGCGTGCCCGGGTGGTTCATCGCGTCGGCCGGATCCGGCCGCAGGATCCCATCGTGCTCGTCGCGGTCGCCAGTGCGCACCGCGGCGAGGCCTTTCGCGCCTGCGAGTTCATTATCGACTATCTCAAGACCAAGGCCCCATTCTGGAAACGGGAACGGACGGCCGACGGGCGGACGCGTTGGGTCGAGGCACGCGCCAGCGACGATGCCGCGGCCGACAACTGGCAAGCCGCCGCGCCCGCGCAAGCTACCAAAGGGGCGACGCCGTGAGGGGCATCCACGCCGATCTGGCCTCGCCGTTCTGCCCCGGAAAGACGGCCTGATGGCCTGGATTACGCGCAGGCGGGTCTGTCGCTCTTGCGGCGGGACCGATCTCACCCGCAAGCACCGCCGGTCTTGGATGCGCCTGCTCAAGGGCAGCAAACTCCTGCGCTGCCGTCAGTGTCGCTCAACCATCTTGCTCTTGCCCGACCCGGCTGTCGACGGCGACGGTACGACCGAGGGCGGCTGAATCGGAGAGCGCCTGCGGCGCTGGCCAGCGCACGGCCGTTACCAGGCGCTCACCCAGGCCCTCCAGCGCCTCGCCCGTCTCGCCGACGACCGCGATACTGCCCCAGGCCGTTGGCAGGATGCGGCCGTCAAAGCGTTCCGATGTCACCTCCATGACCTCATCCGTCATCTCGCCGGGCATGAAGAACACCGTGATCGCGCCCATCTTGCCGGGCAGGACCAGGTGCACGCCGTTGCGTTTGCGCATCAGGCACTCTGCGGCAAAGTTCACTGGCCCGATATCGCCGGTCAGCTCTGCGCCGAAACGTTCGAATACCCAATTCAGCCTGCCGGCGGCTACCGGGCCCGCCTCACGCAGATGGTGCGCCTCGTCATCGATGTGATGCAGCACCGATTGGGCGAGCGTGATGTCGCCGCGCTCCAAGGTGGTGTTCCAGAGCGAGATCATGCTGATGCCGATGGCCAGCAGTACCCCGGCGGCCGCGCTGTACCACCAGCGTCGCCGGGCCTCGGCCCGGCGCTCGAAACCTGCGGCCAGTTGGATGCGCTCGGCCAGGCCGCGCGGCGGCGATACGTCCTGCAACAGACTGCGCAGCTTCACCTCCTGGGCCCGCACCTCGCGTGCGAAGCCGGCGCAGGCCGGGCAACCCTCCTCGTGGGCGAGCAGCTCCGGGTCGGCGCTGAACGGGTCGCTCATGAGGTCTCGATGAAAATCCAGGCAGTTCATCGCCGTGCCTCCAGTGGCCTGCTGTCGCCCAATTGCTCGCGCAGTGTCTTGCGGGCGCGAAACAGGCGGGTCAGTACGGTGTTGGTGTTGAGACCCAACATTTCGCCGATCTCCTTGCAGCTGAAACCGCCGATCACCTGCAGCAGCAGCGGGTCGCGATAGTCCGCGCTAAGACGCGCCAGTGCACGGCGCATCGCAAAGGCCTCGGCGCTCGTGTCGTAGCCGCGGACCGGCAGATCCGGCAGATCGCTGGGGTCGGCGCTGACCGGGCGCCGCCTCTCGTACAGCCGCGCGTGCTCATTGCGGAGGATGGTATAGAGCCAGGCCCGGGCGGCCTGGGTGTCGCGCAGGTCGGCGCGTGAACGCCAGCCGCGCAAAAAGGTCTCTTGCACCAGGTCCTCGGCGGTGTCGCGATTGTGGCACAGCCCCATCGCATAGCGGAAAAGCTCTGGCGAGAGCGCGCTGACGAGGGTGTCGAAGTCTGATCTTAGCTTGGCCATCAGCCAGTAGACCTTGTTTTCGAACCAAATATTTCGCAGGACGGTTCAGAGGCCCCAGGGATGTGCCGGGCGACCGCGACCATTGGCGCGGGCCGTTCGACCCGATCGGATAGGCACCGAAAAAACGGCCCGCGAGCGCGGGCCGTTTCTCTGCAGCAATCGGGCGTGAGCCCGCCTTACGCCATCAGGGCTTGATATAGGCGTAACCCTGGGCCTGCAGAATGCCCAGCTCGGCAACCCCGCTGGGCACGATGTCGGCCTCTTCGACCATGTACAGGTCCTCTTCCATGTTGACCTTTCGCCCCTTCAGGGTGTTTGCGCACACCTTGAACTGCACGCCCTGGTTCTTGAGTCCGTCGATGCTGGCCTGCATCTGCGGGTCCGCATTGGCATTCTTGAAGCCCTTCACCTTGTCCAGG
>JASFJQ010000368.1:0-3438 GCA_050121305.1 Chromatiaceae bacterium | reverse complement strand
GCGATTCGCTCCGAATCCTCGACGAAATTCTGCCAGCCTTTCACCAGATTCATCCCGCCTGTCGCCAGCGTCGCCTGGGTGACCTCCGGATTCAGCCACGGGAGGTTGGAAGGCGACCAGATGTCCATCATCTGCCGGGCGATGAACGACACCACCCGCTCGCTGTCGGGGGCCAGTCCGTCAATCTCGGTCGTGGCGTTGTGCCACCACTGCTGGTTGAGCAGGAAGGCCTGATAGATGAAACTGTATGGCCAGCGTTGCCATGCCTCATCCGCGAATCGCCGATCCTGCGGCAGCGGGTCGATGCACGGCGGGGTTCCGTTATCGACGGCTTTTTGGCTGGCATAGCGTGAGAACCGCGCGATCTTGCGCGCCACCTTTTCGGCCAGCTCCACCTGTTTGCCCGGCGACAGCACCAGGTGTGACAGCCAGTCGAAATAGACGCGGGCCATTCCGGCAGGAGAAATCCCGGCCGTCAGCCGTGCCAGGTTGGCCTTGAAGGCCTGGTCCGCCAGCCTGGCCGCTTGAGCCACCGGGGTGGGCGGGTCGTCGGTAGCACAGACCGCCGATGCCCTCGCGGGCAGCGCCTCTGGCGCTGTATTGCGGGTCTCCCTGGTCTTGCGTACCACCGACCGATTCCTCCAACTCCGACTGTTGATGCCTAGTCTACCGGGCAAATAATAATCACGGCGACTGATATCGCACGAACATCTTGTACGGGCGATGGATTCGAGGGCGGCCGCCGGCCGATCGCCCTGTTGGCCGCTTGCGGAAAACGAGCCGCCACCGCAAGCTCGTACCGAATCAATCGAGTCCGAGTCCATTGGTTTGACCCATTGATGCACGCGCCAAGGAGATGATCGCTTCATACCTGCTCTTGTTCGGTTCGGCCTTCCTGGCAGCGACGATCCTGCCGTTCTATTCCGAGGTATTCTTGTTCGCGTTGTTGCGTGACGGCGGCGATCCGATCGCACTGGTGGGTATCGCCACACTCGGAAACACGCTAGGTGCGGTGGTCAACTGGCTGTTGGGCCGCTATCTGCTGCATTTCCAGGATCGGCGCTGGTTCTATTTCAGCCACACGCAGATTGAGAAGGCGCAGCGCTGGTTCCAGCGATTCGGCTTCTGGTCGCTGTTGCTGGCCTGGGCACCGATCTTCGGTGACGCACTGACGCTGATTGCCGGTATCATGCGGGTACGCCTGGGGTTGTTTCTGCTGTTGGTCGGCGCCGGAAAGGCGCTGCGTTACGGCTCGGTCGTCTACGTCGCCAACTGGTCGGTGGTGTAAGAGGACAGATTGGTCACTTTGATCTAACGATCCAACGTCAGTCGTCCGCGGTCGCCTGCCCGGCATCGTCGAACACCCAGTATTCCAGGCCGTCGCGCCGTGCGGCTCGCAGCCCCGGCCGCTGCGATGCGTCGCGACCGGTGGTCAGCAGCGTCGCCAGATCGGCCGCAACGCGCGGATGAAACAGGTGGTATTCGTGGCCGAAGATCTGATAACGCCCCAGCGATGACACGTCTATCGTCTGCATGCCTTCGGCGACCGTCAGGAATTCGCCCGCCTCACCCAGGCGTGGTGCACCATGCAATGCCCGTGACGCCTTCAGCGGCGCATCATTGCTGGAAGCGTACAACGTGATACTGGTAGTGAGTGATCTCAGCCTCGGCAGACGATCGGCGAAAGTGGCTGCATCGACGTCGGACGCGATCAGGACCAGCGGCCCGATCAGCGGGCGCCGATCATCCGCGGCGGCCAGATAATCCAGTGCCATCATCACGCCGCGTGTCCCGAGGCTGTGTGCCAGCACCTGTACCCGGCTTGGACCGACGCGGTCGCCGAGCCTCTGCAGCACCTCCGACAACAACGGCACACTCCATTCGACGTCTGCCTGATCGACCAGGTAATCCGTGGGCTGGGCGTTGGACGGCCAGCTGAACAGCAAGACTGTGGCCCGTCCGCGCACTGCGCGCTGGAGCGCCGCGGCCGCCTTGCAGCTGCGCTCGAACCCATAGTTGTATCCGTGCACGAAGACCACCACCGAGGGTGTCGCGGTGGCGGTGACTGCCGCCGTTAGACTATCCCAGAACGCGGCTGCGTCGTCCTGCCGCTCGACGCGCAGCGTCTTGCGCTCGGCGGGCACATAAAAGGGCACCTGTGGCGCGAGCGCAGTAATGATCGGGATAGGTTCAAACTGAACGGTACAGCGGCCGAAGCCAGGTGTGCCCCGTCCACCACCATAGGCCGTCGATCCCGCCTCTTCGTTAATCTGAAGGCGATTCGTCACGTAAGGGACGCTGATCTCGGGTCCCTCGGCGCCGGGCTGTGGGTCGCCCGCGTTCGCCGCGACGGAAACAGCCGGATGCATGCCATACACAAACACCAGCATCAGCATGCGCCATGCAAACGACCCGATGAAGATAGCACTATCGATCTTAAGACGTGTCTTGGTCGGCATCGATGTCTGTGCAGCGGTTGTCCGGGTGCAGCGAGTTTACTATGCTGCGGCCTGACCACCGCGGGCATTCAGCGCCGATCGCACGACTCTGACGGGGAAAGATCATGTTGCAGCGGATCAAGGGCTTCTTTGAGGTACGTGTCGTGCCGAGCGCCGCGAACAATGCGGACGACGCAGAGCATGTGCTGCGAGTGACGACCGGCGCGTTATGAAAACCTGTCATATCCGCTGCTTACAAGGAGTCCAGCTCATGAAAAAACCGTTTTACACCGCAATGCTCTTGGCTGCGGGGCTGTTGACCGCTGGATCGCTGCAGGCGGCGATCATGTCGGTCGCCTACGGCACCATCACGGGTATCAGCCAGCAGGAGAGGGACACCTCGGGCGGCGCCCGCGGCGGCGCCCTGCTGGGTGGGATCGCGGGCCTGGCGACCGGCAGTGGCCGATCGACGAGCAACAAGGCGTTGCGGACGCTCGCCGGTGGTGCGATCGGCTCGGCCGCGGGCCGCACCATGGCACGTGGCACCGAGACGGTATTCACCGTCAACCTGGTCGCCGGCGGCAGCGTACGTGTTGTGATGGACGGCGATTTCCGCATCGGTGACTGCGTCTCAGTGGAGCAGGGCGGTGCTGCCGCCAACATGCGCCGGGTGGCTAGCAGCTTCTGTACCGACAACGCCGCAGTGCCCGAGGTGCACAAGGCCGAGCACCGCCGCGAGGCCGACGAGTGTGCTCAGGCCATGCAGCGCCTGCTCGCGGCAGAGACCGAGGAACAGGTGCGCAGTGCAGAGATGGTGATGAACATCCTGTGTCAGGACTAAGCTGGCGGACGGCGAATTAGCCCGAAAATCTCGCCAGGCGAACGAGCAATATCGGAAAACAGGCCTTGAAACATGGTGTTGGGTTCAAATTTCTGCTCTCGGGCAAATGACAGTCTGTTCTATGTGGTTTTTGGACCGATTTGGCCTTCGCATCTTGCG
>JASFJQ010000367.1:0-3444 GCA_050121305.1 Chromatiaceae bacterium | reverse complement strand
ATATTGTTTGGGTACCAGCCGTGCCTTGACCGCGCAGCGTCTATCGATCGCTTGCGCCAATCTGGCATTTTTACTACCGGTCTACTGCCGGCTGCTATTACAAGTATTGCATTTTTTTTGCAGAGTTGGGCAATTCGTGAAATCCATCCGCGCAGGTTGCCAAAGGCCGCGCGACCAGCCATGACCAGATTAATATTTAATTAAACCAATTCCTTATAGATTTTTTCTCATCTCAAAAATAGTTAATTGCGCAGGTCCGCAGAGGGACAGAAGACCCCGATCAAGGGGCATGTAGTTGCCTCTGGCGCGCAACAGGCGCTGAAGAGCGACCTGACCGACATGCGCCGCAGACCATCCGCTGTGTAGGCGGACTGGCCGAATGTCGTGGTCGTGTTCGTGCGACGATCACTACCGGCACCGGATCACCGCGGTCCCGACCCTGCGTGCTGTCCGCGAATTGATCGCCGGTCACGCTGATCACGAAAACCAAGACACTGAATCGGAATACTGCTGGATCTGCGCGCAGGTTACGCCCCGCCAGCGCAGTCCTTGAAACGACATCACCTCTGCGTACTCTGAATCCGACAGTTGCAGCGAATCGGTCATTAAAGACGGCGCTGAGCGACCCGCGAACGCACTCTCGATCAAGCCGAGGGCAACGGCCGCCTGGGATTTCATAGCCTCACTGTTCACCGAAAATTCGCTAGACTACTCATTTGTTCACGCGCCTTTCGACCCGTAATGCATGGCATGCGGACATACATAGACCTTGTCTGTTTGGCTGAACAGCGAACTTACTCCGCTCGGTCTCTCGGCTATATGAGTCAGCATAGTCTGTGAATCGATCAACCAAAGCCGCCTTGTTATCCGCCCTTGTCTTCCCGGGTATCGGACACCTTTACCTGAAGCGGTTCGCTGTCGGCCTCCTGTTGTCCGCTGGTTCGGCGGTTGCATTCTATTTTATCGTGTCAGGCGCTATTAGCAGGGCACTGCCAATTGCCGAACGGGTCCAGCGCGAAGGGCGGCCGCTGGATGTCGATGCGATAGCCCGCCTCGTTTCAGAACAATCGCTGGGCGCCGATAATTCCTCTATCGGCGTCGCCGCCATTGCATTTCTTGTCTTGTGGATTGTCGGCATCTTTGATTCCTACAGGCAGGGTCGGATTGCGGAAATGCACGAAAAGCCGCCTATGCACGTGGCCTGACCGACCGTGGGGTCGTTGAATGGGCCCAGGGAAAGCCAGCTCAAGCGGTCGCTGAGGAACCATACCCGAGTCGCTCTTTTCAAGATCAAAGGCTCGGCGTTCGTTCGGGGAGCACACAGACGATGTGGTACCGAAACTTCAAGTCTTTGCTGTTTCTGCTGGCTTGGCTCGGGTTTGTTGCGGAAAGCACCGCAAGCTCCTGGACCTGCCGGAATGCCGACCTTGTTCGACATGTGACTGTCTTCTATCCCAATGCGCCGGCCCGACTGCCGTGTAAGGTCTACTACAGCAAGACAACGGAAAACGCCCTGCCACGCGTGCTATGGAGGGCGGAGAACGACGTGAACTATTGCGAGCAGAAGGCGGAAGAACTGGTCGAGAAATTGAGCGCGCTCGGCTGGCAGTGCGCCAGCGACGCTTTTTGATAGCTCGATCTATGCATAAGGAATGGCGCAGGGCCGCGCTCGAGGGGGATCTCGCGGTGATAGACGGCCTGCTTCATGAGGGCATCGATATCGACAGCAAGGATAGACACGGGCAGACCGCGCTGATGCTCGCAGCGCGGCACGGCCACGAGCAGGTGGTGCAACTGCTGCTCGGCAAGGAGGCCGCATTGGATGTGACGGCGAAGTATCGCCTGAGCGCGCTGATGCTGGCCGTAATCAACCGCCAAGCCGGAATTGCCAAGATGCTGGTGGCGGCCGGGGCCGACACAACGCTGCGCGGCAGTGGGGCACCGGGCTTCAGCGGCAAGACTGCCGCGGACTTGGCAGAGGACGCCGGCCTGAAAGGTCTCGCGAGCTATCTGGCCAGCTATGATAGGCCAGAGTGAGACCGAGGCCGGGGCGGATCACCGAATCATTCCCCATGCTGTCCTTGTGAGGCCGCTGGGTTTTGGGCGTCATCGACGACGCTGTCCGCCCGTCCAGCGGCCTGTCGGGAACGATCCGCAGCGAGGGCGGCGATATGGCTGCGGATCTCGGGGTAGCGACGCAGAAACTTGTGGAAATCGCGGCCGCTGAGCATCGCGAACCGGCCGTAGTCGAGGGCCGTGACATCGGCCGAACGGCGATCGCCGCTGAGCAGGGCCATCTCACCGAAGAATTCGCCGGGGCCCCGAGTATCGATCCGCCGTCCGTCGATCGTCACCTCGACCTCTCCCTCAGAGATCAGATAGAGCGCGTCGGCCGGATCGCCGGTCCGAATGATGCGCTCTCCCGGTTCCGAGCTGTAGGGCTGGAAGTGCAGCACCAGGACCTCGCGCTGCTCGGGTGTAAGGCTGGCGAACAACGGGAACAAGGCAGCGAGTTCCTCGGGCGTGAACGTCTTGTGAGCAGCCGCGCGCTGCTCGGCCTGCTCGCGGGCCGCGTCAAGTTCGGCCTCGATCCGCCCGATTGCGTCTACCCCCCGTTCCTCGAACCGCCGGTTCAGCTGCGGATCGTTCCTGACCCAGGCGATCACTCGATCGCCGGCGGCGAAAACCAGCGGGTTCAGCGTTATCGAGAACAGGGCGCCGGCCAGAATCAGATTGAAACCCTCGGTATCCAGTAGTCCGTAGCCGAGGCCCAGCCCCCCGAGGATGAAGGAAAACTCACCGATCTGGGCCAACGAGGCGGCGACGGTGACGGCGGTACTGAGCGGATACCCGAGCAACAGCGCAATAGCGAGCGCCACGAGGGACTTGCCGACCATGACCAGTGCCAGGACGCCCGCGACCATGACCGGCTCGCGGACCAAGATCGAGGGATCGAACAACATGCCGACCGAGACGAAGAACAGTACGCCGAAGGCGTCCTGCAGAGGTAGTGAGTTGGTGGCCGCCTTGTGGCTGAGTTCGGACTTGTTCAGCACCATACCCGCGAAGAAGGCGCCCAGCGCGAAGGAGATGTCGAACGTGGCGGCGGCGGCGAATGCGATCCCCAGGGCCATCGCCAACACGGCAAGGGTAAACAGCTCGCGGGAGCCGGTGCGCGCGACCTCGCGCAGCAGCCATGGCAGCACCCGCGGACCGATGACCAGGGCGATGGCGACAAAGGCCGAGACCTTCGCCAGCGTTATGACCAGTATCGCCGGCAGGCTCTGGTCCGGTGCGGCATGAACAGCCGGGGCGGTATCGCCGCCGAGGACCCCGACCAATGCCGGCAGCAGCACCAGGGCCAGCACCATGGCCAGGTCCTCGACAATCAGCCAGCCAACGGCAATGCGGCCATTGGGGCTGGTGAGGAGGTTGCGACTCTCC
>JASFJQ010000366.1:0-3453 GCA_050121305.1 Chromatiaceae bacterium | reverse complement strand
ACCTCTGAGGGCATGAGCATTACACCGCAGGGGCGGTATATGCTGCATCAACTGTGGAGCGGTCCGACGACTTCGCTGTCGACCTAGCCCGCGTATCTCAACGATTTCCTGCTGCGCGGCCCGACACGCTCGCGGGTTATGGTTTTGTACGAGTGCGGAATTCGGCGGCAGGTTGGGTCAGTGAATCTCGCCCTGACACAACCTCAGGACATCCTGGCGCTTGTCTGTCCGTAGCCTTGACCACTCCAGCATAAACCACGGCGTAAAGTCTTCGGGTGCGTCACGCACCCAGTCGTCGAGGTCGTTACAGCTGACCCATCGCCAGTCGGCGATCTCATTCGGATTCACCGCGATCTCGCAGTCGCTGTCGAGACGTCCGACAAATACCGCACACAGCTCGCGCTCGCTGCCCCGCTCCTGAAACGCGGCGGAATACTTGAACTGGTAGAGGTAATGCAGCTCCGCCTCCACCCCGAGTTCTTCGCGCAGTCGGCGGTGCGCCGCGCGGTCATAGCGCTCTCCCTTGCGCGGATGACTGCAGCAGCTGTTGGTCCAGTAGCACGGCCAGAGCGGCTTCTGCTCACTGCGTTGATGCAGCAGGACCTTACCGGACGGCGAGAACAAGAAGATCGAGAAGGCACGGTGCAACAAACCGGGGCCGCTATGCGCATTGACCTTGCTTTCATAGCCGGTGACGTTGTCGCCATCATCGACCAGGATCAGCAACTCGTCGTCGAACGAAACCTGGGGAGCCTTCTGTAATCGCATCGTTAACCCCTTGGTGGACTTGTCGGGTGCATGTCCTGGGCCGACGATCGACCCGGACCGAGACGAGAAATCCTGCTGTCGGAAAAAAAGAGGCGGCGGACTTGGACTGAAGAAAGACTTCGGTCAATGCGATCCGCCACCTCGGAGACACACTCGCCCGACTGGCTAACTTCGCGCCGGGGGTAGAGGTGCCATCTGTGCTGCAGCACCGGCCCGGACGGACGGACCGTCCAGCCAGTTGAACTTGTCGGTGCTGAGCAAGATAAAGTGGATCAAAAGAGCCAAGACGAACAGAAACGCAGCATTTGCGATCAGTACCCGCCTTGGATCAAATATCCTCCAGATTTTATACATAACGCTTCTCCAATTTCGTAGGCGGCTCTACCGACCGAGGCCGGGATGACCGCATCGCGTACATTGAGGGACGGATATCCTTCGTCGCTAGAACCAGGGGCGCCACATCCATACCAGGATGTGGGCCACTACGGCGATGGCAGTAAAGCCCAGGAAACCTTTGACATAGGCCTCGTGGAACTCCTTTGCCTCCTGATCCGTCAGCCCCGTGAGACTGCTTTGTTCACTCATAGATCATTCCTCGAACAGTTAAACATCGGGCTGACTTGCCGATCTCCCCGCAAGCGGGCAAACGGCCCTACCTGCACGCCAGGGCGAAGCGAGACACGCTATCGCTCAACGTACAAACTCCGATCCCCATCCGGCCGCCCGATGCACTGCCGGATGAAATCGAAGATCCTCGGAGGGGTCGCGGGATCAGGAGACAGACGTTGTCTGCATATCCGCTGGCACCCTCTCCAAATCAGTTACTCGCCTGCGTCTTGGCCTGCTTGGCCGCACCGCTGAGTCTTGCCAGACTCGGGTAGTCCTTGAGCATCTGTGCGCCGTACAGGGGCCGGTAGGCACCCTGGTGGCAGGTCTTGCAGCTGACCTTCAATGGATCACCCAGCGGGCCTTTGCGCGTATCCGGCAGGATGTCGGCCGTGGGATTGATGAACACATTGTTCATCTCGCGCACCTGGCGAATGGCGTGCCAGGCCTTGGTGCGCTCCGGCGGGCTCTGATCCCAGGCGAAGAACGACCGCGAGTTATGGCAGTGCGTACAGTTGACGCCCAGTGAGTCCGAGAAGTGCATCATCAGCCCGTAGGTCCACTCGGTCTGCTTGATCGATTTGCGACTCCCCTGTGGCAGCGCCGACTCGGAGATCACCCGGATGTCGTAGTCCTGCTCCAGAAACGGTGTCAGCGGGTCATAGGGCAAGGACGCAGAGGCCACGGTCGGTGACGCGATGTTCTGCTGCGCCGGCGCGATACCTTTCGCATGCCTCGGTCCCGGGTCGGTCGACCAGACCTCGGCAGGGACCGGCTGACCACGGTGGCAGGTGTAGCAGGTGACGCCTGTCTCGCCGACATGGGCCTGCCAGTCCTCATTGGTCCGCTGGGTCATCGCGAGCATGATCCGGGCGACCTTTTTGGTGTACAGGCTGTCGTCGGCAAAGTTCGCCGCGTCGTGACAATAGGTACAACCCTGCTCGGGCGACACCCAGGCGGTGATCGCCGCCATCAGCCGGGTGAACTGGGCGACGCTGAGGTCTCCCAGGATGTGGACGTTCTTGTAGATCTCGGAGGCCTTCGGCCCGACCGCGGGTGCCGGCGGTGTGGCCGCGGGCGGCATGTTCGCCGCGACCATGTCGTCCAGGCGCCGCGGGTTGATAACCGCCTCCATCCCGACACCGCGGTAGCCGCGCTGCACGGTCTCCATCGGCGGATGCTCACAGCCGGCGAGCAGGACCGCGAACAACACGATCGTGGTCGCAAATCCCCGGCCTTTCCATTCGTTTATGATCATTGTCCACCCCCCATCAGCGTCGGATCCTGAACCGGTGCCGCATTGATGTCCGGGTAGGCAGGCGCCACCCCGTGCTTCACGGCCCACAGGTACCAGTTGTCCACCACGGTGCCTGTGAGCAGGATGCCGATGCCGCCGGTGATCACAGTCAGTACCGCGAACCACAGGGCCCAACGGTGGATGGATTCCATGGTTGCGTTAAAGCCCATGGTCCAACGCCAAAACAGCGCCGCGCGCTCCGATGCGGTGCCACGATCGGCAATCTGGTCGATCTCTCGATCACCGCCATAGCGGCTCACCGCCAGCACGGTCGCGCCATGCATCGCGAACAACAGCGTCGACCCATAGAGGAACGCGATCGACAGCATATGGAACGGGTTGTAGAACAGATTGCCGTAGCGAATCGAGAAGGCCGCCGTCCAGTCGAGGTGCGGGAAGATGCCGAACGGGACGGCCTCGCTCCAGCTGCCCATCAACAGCGGGCGGATGAAACCCAGCACCAGATAGAGCCAGATCGCGGCGGCGAAGGCCCAGGCCAGGTGCGTACCCATCCCGAGTGCCTTCGCCCGATTATAGGTCCGCAGCCACCACAGCAGGATCGACACCGTCAGGAAGAAGCCGGCCATCAGCCACCAGCCGCCATCATGCAGTGGCGGGATGCTCAGCCCGTATTCCGGCGGTGGCGGCTCCAGCGCCAGCCAGGGAAGCTGACGCACGAATTCCACGGGGTCCCAGTTGACCGATGCCCACATGTTGAGCCCGATGATCTCGAATGCAAGGAATCCGAAGACCAGCGACAGGACCCCGGTCGCCCCGAGGTA
>JASFJQ010000365.1:0-3454 GCA_050121305.1 Chromatiaceae bacterium | reverse complement strand
GAGGCGCAAGACCCATCTCTCCGATTATGTGAAGAAGCCAGGGGTTGCCGAGAGCGAATCCCTGATCGACACCGTGGCGAATGGGCAGAAGATGTGGTCTGTCCCAGTTTCTATGCAGCCTTTGCACAGGAAGCGGACCCGGCAATGACTGCGCCGTACGGTGCTGGTCTTTCAGGCGTCGTTTAGACTATAGTTTGACCAGGTCAGACTACATCCCAGATGCGGGGTCTCAATGCCCACCATACTCAACGTAACCGAGGCCAAGGCAAAATTTTCCGACGTGGTCGAACGCGCCGTGAGCGGTGAGGAGATCATTGTGACCAAGGCGGGTAAACCGGTCGCAAAGATCGTCCGTTATGAACCGGCACAGGGACACCAAAGGCTAGGCCTGTTCGCCGGCCAGATCGAGATCGCGGACGATTTTGATGCGTGGCCAGACGACGTCGCCCGCACGCTCGGCATCATTGATTGACTCCAACATGCGGTTACTCCTGGATACCCATTCGCTGCTTTGGGCCCTCGGGGAGCCTGCCCTGCTCAGTCAGAAAGCACGCGAGGCGCTCAACGCACGAGAAAATATCGTCTATGTCAGTGTGGTGTCGCTTTGGGAATGCGCCATCAAGGCATCCCTTGGCAAACTGCGGTTGCCCGGCGATTTTTTCGAGGCGCTTGCCCCCGCTGGCTTCGAATGGTTGCCGATTGCGCTGCCGCACCTCAACGCCTATGTCGAGCTGCCGATGCACCACCGCGACCCATTCGACCGGATGCTCGTGGCGCAGGCCCTGCATGAGCAGCTGGCATTGGTCACTCGCGACCAGGCAATACGCCGCTATGCGGTTCCCGTCATCTCGGCCTAACGCGTCGCGCTTGGCCAGCAATCTATTTAGTTGCCCGCCGCGCTGTGCTCTTCCGATACCCTCTGCAACTTTCCGCGAACGAGGCCCTTTGCGCCACCTCGTCGAGCAGCGCGGGTGCCGGCGGCTACGAGATCCGCCGTGAGCCCGCCTCGCCGAGCGCAACCGCCGAGAGGGCTCGCCTTTGTCCATAAAGAGGCCTTCGCCACCCTGGCGTGAACGAGGTAAGGCCGCAGGCCGTCATTCACCCCCGCCCTCGCTGATCAACAAGTGTTGACATATTTATGTCAACGCGCCATGTTTCTGCGCATGCGCACTACCGTACGTCTTGACGAAAACCTCTTGGCAGAGGCCAAGAAATACGCGGCGGAAAGCGGCCGGACGCTGACCGCTGTACTGGAGGATGCCTTGCGCGAGGCCCTGGCCCGTCGGCGCGGGCCCCGTCCGCGCAAGCCGGTGCGACTGAAGACGGTCAAGGGTGATGGTGTGCACGAAGGCGTTGACCTGGACGACAACGCCGCGCTGCGCGACCGGATGGAATCCTGATTTGGTCCTGCCCGACGTCAACGTCCTGGTCTACGCACATCGCGAGGACGCTGATAACCATCTCAAGTATCGGGCCTGGCTGGAAGCGCTCCTGAACGGCGATGCCGCTAACGGTGTCGGCAGTGCTGTTCTGAGCGGTTTCCTCCGCGTAGTGACCCATCCGAAGGTCTTCCGGTCACCCAGCACCATCAACCAGGCCATCGCCTTCGCCGAACAGATCCGCAGCCGGCCCAACGCAGTGCCCGTCGAGCCTGGACCCAGGCACTGGGGGATATTTCGACGACTGTGCGTCGACCACGGCGTCAGGGGCAACCTCGTACCGGACGCGTATCTCGCTGCACTTGCGATCGAGTCGGGTTGCGAATGGGTATCGGCGGATCGTGATTTCAACCGTTTCAAAGAACTGCGCTGGCGCCATCCGCTCGACTGATCAACACCTTTGCCTATGGGCAGAAGATGTGGTCGGTCCCAGGTTCTACACGCGACCAGGCGATACGCAGTCATGCCTTCAAGAGGCGAGATGAAACATCCATGCGTCTGTGCAGCACACGAATAATTTCGAGGGTTTGGTCGGCGGCCAGCTTGTAGAAGATCAGGTGGCTACCTACGGGGAACACGCGATAGCCCGGGCGAATAGGGTCACAGGTTTGCCCGAGCTCGGCGCTACCGGCCAATCGATGAAACGCCTGGTCGGTTTCAGTCAGGTAGTTGTTGCGCTGTTTTCGGCCCCAGGTTTGTTCGGTAAATACCGCAATCTTTTTCAAATCTGCTCTGGCGGTAGCCTTGACCCTGAAACGAGGCATTAGCGATTTTCGTTATCCAATTCCTCGATCAGGCCACTAAGCGAATAGTCAACGAAATCGCTGGCTTCACCTTCATCAAGCATCTTCCGAAGGGTAGAAAGCTTGGTTTCTTCCTCTTCCAGCAAGCGGAGCCCTGCGCGAACGACCTCGCTGGTCGAGGCATAGCGGCCACTTTCGAGTTGCGAGGTAATGAAGACGTCGAAATGCTCGCCAAGGGTAACACTCGTATTCTTGCTCATAGGGGAAGCCCCGAATGGGTACCAATTTTTGGTACTATAGGCAGACGAACCGAGGCCGTCAAGCCGCCCGCAGGCCCGCCCGGCCGCTCATCTGGACGTTATGCGGTTCCCGTCATCTCGGCCTGGCGCGTCGCGCGCGTGCCCGACAACCTTATAAGTTTCTCGCCACGCAGCGCCATTGCGATTCCCTCGGCGGACTGGCGCGCACCAAAACTCAGGCACTACCTTGCGATGGCGCATTCGTCCCGACACGTCGGGCCCAAGCCGAACGCGTCGCCGGCCTTTTCCAATCCGAGGACATCGAGTCCTGGCGGGGCGGTTTCGTCGTGGCGAGTGATCGCAAGCTGCGCGTGCGTCGACTGGCCGTGAGTCGGCGCCCGGGTTACGCGATCAGTGCAGGGCTTTCTCCGGCGACAGGTCGCTGTCGGCATCTTGAGACCCGCCGTCATCCGCTTTGCCGGTCGCATGCTTCAACATCTCGCCGATATTGCGCATCGACTGCAGGTGCAGGTAGATCAGCTCGAGCTCGCCGCTCTTGGCCAGTTCGGACAACTTGTCGCCCGGCAGGGCCGTGAGCTTGTCCCGGTCGATCGCGCGGAAGCCGGTACCAATCAAGGGGTCAGAGTTCTTGGTCGCGCGAGCGTCGTCTTACCGACCTGGCGCGGACCAGTGAGCACGGTCACCGGGGCACGGACGAGCGCGGAGCGGATTCTCTCCAGGAGGGCAGTGTGGGCGATGTCCATTGCAGCCGCGTAGTACCACGAAATTCGGTCTTCTTATGAGCGATTTTCATGGCAGTATGATGGACCTGATCCGCTAACCGAATCGCCTGATCGCAGCCATCGATACCGGCATTCGGCCGCCCCGCTGCCCATCGAAAGGCACCTAGCGTTAACGTCAATGCCGCGAAACTATTCAGCCATCCACGATGGAATATCCCGTTGGGCGTGCAGAACGCGCCACACATCGACATGGTCGTCGCACTCCACATAGAAGACGACGTTCGGGTAGC
>JASFJQ010000363.1:0-3469 GCA_050121305.1 Chromatiaceae bacterium | reverse complement strand
CAGTGTGATCAGGGCGTTCTCAACCTCTTCGAACGCCTGCATGACCACTGAGCGGTATTCTTCCTCAGCGACTTTCGCCTCGGCCTCGCTGACTTTGATTCGCGCCTTGACGTTGGGGTCGAACATCGGGAGCTGGATCGACGGAGACAGGCCGAAGGTCCAGGCCTTGAGCAGCGAGCTGAGTTCGAAGCTAGCCGTCCCGCGGCGTGCGGTAAGCCCGATCGAGGGCAGCTGAGCGAGCCGCGCCTGACCGACCAGCTTGACCGAGCGTATCGCGCGGTATTCGGCAGCGATGATATCCGGCCGTCGGTTGAGAAGCGTTGACGGCAGGCCCGTGGGCACATCCATCAGCGACAACTGGGTCATCATCCGTCCCTGGGGAACTTTATACTCACCGGCCGGTTCGCCAAGCAGGGTTGCCAGGCTGTTTTCTGTCGTCTGTCGCAGACGCAGGAGCTCGAGTTCCTCCTGCGTTAGCCGCTTGACCTCAGAACGCTGTTGTAGCAGTGCAGTGCGGGGTACCAGCCCCTCGCGGTAGCGGTTCTCGTAGATCGCCAGAATGTCGCGATTCTGTGACAGTGACTGCTGCTGGCGGGCCAGCTGTTCGTCCAGCTGGCGTATCAGGAAGAACGCGGAGGCGACGTCGGAGACGAGGCTGAGATAGCCGGCGCGCCAGTCCGCCTCGGTGGCATTGACCTCGGCTTCCTGGGCCTCCGCGCCCGCGGCGAACTTGCCCCAAATATCCAGCTCCCAGTCGACCGTGCTGGCGAGGCTATACTGGGTCGTGCTGCCCGCAACCTGGCTGTGATCGACGTAATCGACTCCGGCGCCCAGTTGGACATTCGGCTTGCCGACGGCGCTGGCTTGCTCGACACCGGCGCGTGCGACGCCGATACGCGCTGCCAGTATTCGCAAGTCGGCGTTATTGTCGATGGCCTTGTTCACCAGTTCGTCTAGATAGGCGCTGTCGAAGCCGCGCCACCAGTCGGGCTGGATGGTCTCACGGGCCGATGGGGGTTGGGCCGCTGCGCCTTGCCAGGTCTGCTTGAGCGGTACGTCCGGGCGCACGTACTCCGGCGCCTTGACGTCGCATGCAACGAGCAGTGCCGCCAGTGCCGATGCGACCATCCATTGGTGACTGTTGGCATGTGCAAGGCGGGCAGACATGTTCAGTCCTCGCCCAGGTGTGGTCGGCCCGCGAAGGCCGGGTTGATGACGGTTCGGGTAGCATCTTCGATTCGTTCTTCGGCGTGCGTAATCACCAGTGAGATGTTGTCGCGTGCCGCTCCGGCCAGCGCCGTCGTCAGCAGCTTGTGTGCTGCGTTAGCGAAATCGTTGGCGCCCAGGATGCGCGCTATTGCCTGCTCGCCGAGTTCGTTGTACAGCCCGTCGCTGCACAGTAGGAAGGTATCGCCCGGAAATATCTCGAACTCGGCCGTATCCAGTTCGACGCTGTCGGCCGCGCCGATCGCGCGGGTGATCACGTTCGCGGCCGGGTGCCCGTCGGCCTGGTGCCGCTCCAAGAGCCCGTTGCTGACCCATTCCTCGACCTGGCTGTGGTCGCGGCTCAGCGCATGCAGACTGCCGTTGCGAAACAAGTAGAGGCGACTGTCGCCCGCCCATACGGCTGCGCCACGCCGGCCATGGACCAGCAGGGCGACGACGGTGCTTCCGGATATGTTGCCTGCGCCGCGTCGGGCCTCGGCATGCAGGTGCGCATTGACCGATTCCAGTTTGTGCATTGCTGCATCGACGAAGTCACCGAGCCGGTCGGCAGGGGAAAGGGAGGCCAGCGCGTCGATCACCATGCGGCTCGCCCGATCGCCGCCTTCGTGCCCGCCCATGCCGTCGGCTACTGCCCACAGACTGAGATCCGGCCGGCTAAGGACGGCGTCCTCGTTGAGTTTGCGCACCTTGCCGACGTGCGTTTCAAAGGCGGATGACCAACGAAAACCTTCCCCGAGCTCGGATACCAAGGTCATGGCCTCGATAGCGTGGCGGAAGGTCCTGCCTGCTCGGTCTTAAAGAAGACCAACTTGCCCCTGGCGGCTGTGGTGCGTCGCCCGAGACTGATGCAGCCCTCGCCGCGTAGAGTGAGCTCGTCGTCGTGCAGATATACCTCAGCATCGTCGTCGATCTTTACGTAGGTTCCGTTGGTGCTGCAGTCGGTGAGGATGAACGCCGCGTTCAGGTGGCGCAGGCCGGCGTGGACGCGCGAGGCGTACTGCGATTCGATCGTGATATCGGCCTCGCTGCTGCGCCCGATCGTGAGGGCCGGGCTGTCCTTGTCCAGAATGAGTTTTTCTCCGCGCCAGCGCAGTTGCAGGTATTGCGCCCGGGTGATGATGTTGTCCCTGCGCACCGGGTTTGCGATTTGCGTCGGGACCTCGTCCTGCCATTTGATGAGACACAGCGGCAGACCGACGCCGGTTCTATCACAGGCCCAGTCGCTGGCGTCGAGCGCCAGCGTCTCGCTCAGCAGTACCTCGTCGAGCCCGGCCAGGGTGCTGGTACAGGCAATTGTCTGCCCCGGCGTCGCCCGGTTTGCTAAATCTTGTGAGCACTCCACGGCATATTGCCATGCGTCCGACCTGTCATCCGCGCGAGTGCCGAAGCATCCAATTCTGGCCCCTAGCCACTGTCGCCGCTGGCTCTCGGCGACCGCCCGTTGGATCGACTGGGTGCATCTGAAAGCCGCCGCCACCGACTCGAAGACGCATATCAGTTCGCGCTTGTGGTCTGCGATCAACTTGCCCGGGCCGGCCGCAACGATCTGCGCCACCTCGCGGCGGAAGTCGTCGTACGGGTTGTCCAGCCCACTACCCATGTTTTCGCCCAGCTCCGAGCAGGTGGCGCGCACGCAGATCAGCACCTTGCCTGCGCCGCCGGGAGATGGGCATGCCTGCCCGCCCTCGGCGTTCTCCGATGTGGGCACTCCCGGGTCGCTCATCGGGCCGCGATCTCCGGACCCGCGTGCTGGAGGTCGGGCTGCGACAACCTCGCAGTGCTCGGCAGGAAAAAGAACTCGCCTGCCTCGTGGCCGGCAAACTTGATTGGCGCGTACTGCGGATCCTGGTCGACGTTGAGCCGCGCCGCTGCAAGCTTCACCCGCTTCTGGACCTCGCGGTAGAGCGCATATCCTTCGAGGATACGCTGGTTGTCGCGCAGGGTGTCGAGCAGCGCGCGGGTGAATATGGAATGGCCACCGCCACCGGCGTCCAGCACGGGTTTGAGCCCGCCAGAGGTCAGCACCGCCCGGGCACGCGCATTGGACATCGTGCGGTACCACTTCGCCTTGGTCTCCGACGACAACCCGGTCTCGAGCCGTGCGATACCCGACCGGGTCATGGCCCCGGAGTAACAGGAATCCGCGATTACCATGACGTGCTTTGCAGCCATGACATTGAGCACGTCGGTGATTGCGATATTGGAGATCCAATTGGCCGAGCTGTCGGCCTCGGCATCGACC
>JASFJQ010000362.1:0-3470 GCA_050121305.1 Chromatiaceae bacterium | reverse complement strand
GGGTTTCACGGCCGATCAGGTAAGACAGTTTCAGAAGATCCTGTTCGGACTGGTCGAGCTCTTTCAGCGCGAGGACGCGGGCCTGGTCGAGATCAACCCGCTGGTGGTCACCCCGCAAGGTGACCTCCTGGCACTGGACGCCAAGATCAACCTCGACGGTAACGCGCTCTATCGCCACCGCGACCTGCAGGCGATGCGCGACATCAGTCAGGAGGACCCGCGCGAGGCCGCCGCGGCCGAGCATGACCTCAATTACATCACGCTGGACGGCAACATCGGCTGTATGGTCAATGGTGCCGGACTGGCGATGGCCACTATGGATCTGGTGCAGCTGCATGGCGGATCGCCGGCGAACTTTCTGGATGTCGGCGGCGGCACCACTGCAGAACGGGTGGCCGAGGCCTTCAAGATCCTCCTGTCGGACGATAAGGTCCAGGCGGTGCTGGTGAATATATTCGGCGGCATCGTGCGCTGTGACCTTATTGCCGAGGGCATAATCGCCGCGGTGCGCGAGGTCGGGATCGAGGTGCCGGTGGTGATACGCCTCGAGGGCACCAATGCGGACCAGGGATTGAGGCTGCTCGATGACAGCGGCCTGGCGCTGGAGACCGCCTCCGATCTCACCGAGGCCGCCGAAAAGGTGGTTGCCGCGGCCGCATGACCCGCCCGTCTGACCCCGAGAGCGCGACCGCGATCTCAACCGGATGCAAATACCTATGAGCATACTGATCAACAAAAATACCCGGGTGATCTGCCAGGGGTTCACCGGCAAGCAGGGGACCTTCCACTCCGAGCAGGCGATCGCCTATGGCACCACTCTGGTCGGCGGCGTGACGCCGGGCAAGGGCGGGCAGATGCATCTCGACCGGCCGGTGTTCGATACCGTGCATGACGCCGTGGCCGAGACCGGTGCCGACGCCAGCATGATCTACGTGCCGGCGGCATTCGCGGCCGATGCCATCCTCGAGGCCGCAGATGCCGGCATCAAGGTGGTGGTTTGCATCACCGAGGGCATCCCAGTGCTGGATATGCTCAAGGTGCGTGCCGCGCTCGCTGGCAGCGATGTGCAGCTGGTCGGGCCGAATTGCCCCGGCGTCATCACCCCAGGCGCGTGCAAGATCGGCATCATGCCGGGCGCGATCCACAAGCGCGGCAAGATCGGCATCGTGTCGCGCTCCGGTACCCTGACCTACGAGGCGGTTTTTCAGACCACGCGCCAGGGTCTCGGTCAGAGCACCTGCGTCGGCATCGGCGGCGACCCGATCCATGGTATGAATTTCATCGATTGTCTGGCGCTGTTTCAGAAGGACCGCCAGACCAAGGGCATCGTCATGGTGGGGGAGATCGGCGGCAGTGCGGAAGAGGATGCCGCTGCGTTCATTGCCGACCGGGTGACCAAACCGGTGGTCGCCTATATCGCCGGCGTGACGGCGCCGTCCGGCAAACGCATGGGACACGCCGGTGCGATCGTAAGCGGTGGTAAGGGGACGGCCGAGGGGAAATTCGCGGCGCTGGATGCAGCCGGCGTCGCAACGGTCCGCTCACCGGCCATGATCGGCGCCCGCATGGCAGAACTCCTGGCATGACGATGAGTCTCCTGTGCCCGTCACGGTAGCGCTCGCGCAGATCAATCTCATTGTCGGTGACATCGCAGGCAATGCCCGGCGCGTCATCGATTGCGCGCAGCGCCTGCGCGGGTATGCCGACCTGGTCGTCTTTCCCGAGCTGACGTTGACCGGGTATCCGCCCGAGGATCTGCTGTTGCGCCCAGCCTGTGACAGGCGCGTGGCCAAGGCACTGCAGGAGATCGCCTCGGCAGCGATCGGTATCACACTGGTCGTCGGTTACCCGGCCCTGCGCAATGGGGTGCGTTATAACGTGGCTGGTGTGCTGCGCGACGGCGTGGTCGAGGCGGAGTACCGCAAGATGAAGCTGCCCAACTACAGTGTGTTCGATGAACCACGCTATTTTGAACCCGGCGCCAATGCGCTGGTGTTCTCTCAGGGCGGTACCAGATTCGGCGTCTCCATCTGCGAAGACATCTGGTTTGACATGCCGGTGCAGCGCGCGGCCGCGGCGGGTGCCCAGGTGCTGTTGAATCTGAACGCCTCGCCATTTCATCAGGGCAAGGCGGCCGAGCGCGAGAAACTGGTCGCCGGACGCGCACAACGCTTCGGGGTCGCCGTCGTCTATGTCAATCTGGTCGGTGGCCAGGACGAGCTGGTGTTCGACGGCGGCTCTTTCGTCACCGATGCACGCGGGCAGGTGCGCCACCGCGCGCCCTTCTTCAGTGAAAGCGAGACCCTGGTCGAACTCCAGGGCGGTGTGCCGCAGCCTGCAGACATCCAGCCCTTCGCCGACGACGAGGAGCAGGTCTATGATGCGCTGGTCACCGGGACGCGCGATTACGTCAGAAAGAACGGTTTTTCTTCGGTCGTACTCGGGCTCTCGGGCGGGATCGACTCGGCGTTGACACTGGCGATCGCGGTTGATGCGCTGGGCGCGCACAACGTCGAGGCCGTCTCGATGCCGTCGCGCTATACCGCCGAGATCAGCAATCTCGACGCCGCACAGCAGGCACAACAGATGGGGGTCGCCTATCAATCGATTCCGATCGAACCCGCCTTCAATGCCTTCCTGGAGATGCTGTCTGAGACCTTCGCCGGCACGCAACCGGATATCACCGAGGAGAATATCCAGGCGCGTTGCCGCGGCATCGTGCTGATGGCGATCAGCAACAAGCGCCGGCGCATGTTGTTGACGACGGGCAACAAGAGCGAGATGTCGGTCGGTTATGCCACACTCTACGGCGACATGGCCGGCGGTTTTGCGCCGTTGAAAGACGTCCCCAAACTCCTTGTCTACGATCTGGCGCGTTGGCGCAATCGCGACGGCGAGGTCATCCCACAGCGGGTTATCGATCGCCCGCCCTCGGCCGAGCTGCGCCCCGACCAGAAGGACAGCGACAGTCTGCCCGATTATCCGGTCCTCGATGGGATCCTCGCCCTGTACGTCGAGCAGGACTTTTCGATCGAGGAGATCGTCGAGGCGGGTTATGAATCTGCCCAGGTCGAGTATGTGACGCGACTGGTCGACCGGAATGAATACAAGCGCCGGCAGGCACCGCCGGGGATCAAGATCACCCGGCGCGCCTATGGGCGCGATCGGCGCTATCCCATCGTCAACAGATTCTGACTACAATGGCGGCCCTGGGCGTGAACGCCGGAACACTCTAAGACATGGGAGATGCGGTCATGAAGAAAGTCGAGGCGATCATCAAGCCGTTCAAGCTGGATGACGTGCGCGAAAGCCTGTCGGCTATCGGTGTCACCGGAATGACGGCCACCGAGGTCAAGGGCTTTGGGCGGCAAAAAGGGCATACCGAGCTGTATCGCGGTGCCGAGTACGTGGTTGACTTCCTGCCCAAACTGAAGATCGACGTGGTGATCCGGGAGGATCAGGTAGACGCC
>JASFJQ010000361.1:0-3481 GCA_050121305.1 Chromatiaceae bacterium | reverse complement strand
ATTCGCAGTGCCGGCTGGCGTCCCGGTGAGGACAAACCACCCGAGATGTTGGAATTCGCGATCAACGGCGTGCATGTGCCGCTGAACGCCGATTTCGTAACCTCGACCTTCGGTGGTGTACCAGAGGTGCAGGACGCGTCATGCGCGCAGGGTCTGCAGATCGAGCCGGGGATGTTGCGCAAGCTGGGCTTCAACGACCTCGACATGGATTTCGATGGCCACTATCGCCTGGATCCGGCCCAGCGCACCTTGTCCCTGGGCGTGAACATGGAGCTGCGGGATATCGAGTCCATGCACTTCACGGCCACCCTGGCAGATGTCGACGTCGAGACCCTGGCACAGGGCGGCGCACCGCAGGTGAGCCTGGGAGACCTCAAAGTCGCCCTGACGGTGTCGCCGAAATTTGGTCGTCAGGCGCTCAAGGAGTGTGCCATCGGCACCGAGATGACGGTCCAGGAATGGAGCGGTGTGCTCGCCGAGCGTGCCGTCGAGCAGTTCGAGGGACAGGGTCTATCACTGGGATATGGTCTGCGGAGCGCGCTGCGCGACTTCTATCGTGACTGGGGTGAGTTCAAACTGGTCGCTGCACCGGCCAAGCCGGTCGGCCTGTTCAGCCTGATATTCCTGCCGCCAGAACGCCTGGCAGAGGCCCTTTCCCTGCAGCTGAGTCTCAATGACCAACCGATCGCCGATGCCAGTTTCACCTGGCACCGCCCCGACGCGCAGGCGCTGTCCGCGCTGTTCGGCGCCGAGCAGGCTGATGCCCCCAACAAGGCGGCATCCCAACCGCGGCGCATACTGATACGGCGGGATTTCGAGCCGGTCCCGGTCGGGGACATCGGACGCTACGTCGATCACAAGGTGACCATTAAGCCACGCGGCCAGCCGCTGCGTGAGGGCGTGCTGAAACGCATCAATGATGGCGAGGCCGAGGTCGAGCAGAGTCTGCACGGCGGCAAATTCACCGTCTATGTGCCGCTGCGAGATATCGAATCGGTCCAGGCCTTGGTACAGCGCGAGATTTCGCCGCAGCGTTGACCTGATCGAAGCAACCGACAGCAGGATAATGTGCTGTCAGCGCGGTCTCTGCAGTACGCGAATCAGCGCACTGTGGTCGAGATCGCCGTCACCCTGATCGATCAGCTGTCGGTACAGGTCCCGGCCCAGCTCGGTGGCGGGCAGCGCCTGACCCAGCAGTGCCCCGAGCTCGCAGGCCTGGCGCATATCTTTGTACTGGGTGGTGACCCTGGCGCCGGGCTTGAAGGCGCGGTCGATCATGCGCTGCCCGTGCACCTCGAGGATGCGCGAACCGGCGAACCCGCCGAGCAGGGCCTCGCGTACCTTGGCCGGATCGACCCCTGCGGCCTCGACCAGGGCCATGGCCTCCGCCACAGCGCCGATGTTCAGACCGACGATAATCTGATTCGCCGCCTTGGCCACCTGTCCGGCGCCGATGCCACCGACGTGGGTGAATTGACTGCCGAGCACCGCGAACAGCGGCCGTGCCCGCGCGATGCTGGCCTCGCCGCCTCCCGCCATGATGGTCAGACTGGCGTCGATGGCCCCTATCTCGCCGCCGGATACCGGGGCATCGATAAAATCGACCCCCTGGGCAGCGAGGCGCTGCGCGAACTCACGCGTCGGCCCGACCGCTGTGGTGCCCATGTCGATCACCAATGCACCCGCCGGCAGAGCCTCCGCGAGACCGTCTGGTCCGAAAAGGACGTCTTCCACGGCCGCCGTATCGGCCAGCATCATGATCACGATATCGCACCGCCGGGCCAGATCTGCCGGGGTATCGCAGAGGGTTAGCCGCGCGCCTTGCATCGCCTCGGCGACGTGACGGGTGCGGTTCCAGACGGCGAGGTCAGCACCCGCCGCCAGCACATGCCGGGCCATCGGCCGGCCCATGAGGCCAAGGCCGACAAAGCCCACCCGTTGGCCTTGCAGCGGCCGGTCGCGCGCGTCGTCCACGTCAGTCCTGTCTGGCCTGGAGACCGATACCCCGGATACCGGCCAGTGCGCAGGCCTCGTCGTCTTCTGAGGCGGCACCGGACACACCGACCGCACCGAGGGTCTCCCCGTCGTCACCGCTCACCAAGACCCCGCCGGCGAGCGGGATGATCCTGCCGGTGGACATCGCATTCAACGCGAGCAGGAAGCCCTGCTGTTGGGCGTCCTGCGCATAGCGCTGCGCCAGATGGCGGGTGTCGGTGCCCATCGCCAGCGCGCCCCATGCCTTCGCCTGGCAGATATCGGCACGTAGAAAGGACACCCCGTCCTGGCGCTGCATCGCCTTGAGGTGGCCACCGCTATCGAGCACCGCGACCGCAATCGGTGGCAGGCCGAGTCGCGCCGCCTCGGCGAGGGTGCCGGCGATCAGCCGGTTGGCCTGATCCAGGGTCAGTCTCGCCATTGGGTTCCTCCAGTTAAACGGTGCCGCAGTGATACGACCTTAGCGCCGTCACCCCTTCCGTTCCAGTGGGAATGGCACCACAGCTTGTCGGCCGCCGCGCGCAAACTCACTATACTTCCAGTGTCGCGATCGCCCTGCGACGAATGCCTCGGGCAAGAGAACAGACGACCCATGAATACCAAACCCGTCGTGCTGGTCACCCGACGTCTGCCGCAGGCCGTCGAAGACCGGCTGGCGCGCGACTACCAGCCCCGGTTGAACAGCGATGATGTCGTCTACACCAGCGACCAGCTGCTCGAACTGGCCGCCGGCGCCGCCGCGATCATCCCCTGTCACACGGAACGGCTGAGCGCCGAGGTCATCGAACGCCTGCCCGACAGCGTGCGCGCCATCTGCAGTTTCTCGGTCGGCTATGACCACATCGACCTGGCGGCCGCGAAGGCGCGTGGCATCACGGTGACCAACACCCCCGATGTGTTGAGCAATGCCACTGCGGAGATTGCGATGCTGCTGATGCTCGGTGCGGCGCGCCGCGCCCATGAAGGTGCGCATATGCTGCGGACCGACACCTGGGCCGACTGGAGCGCTGTAGGGCAACTCGGCATCGAGGTCACCGGCAAGCGACTCGGCATCATCGGCATGGGGCGGGTCGGCCTGGTCATGGCCAGACGCGCGCGCGGCTTCGATATGGAAATCCATTATTACAATCGCCATCGCCTCAGTCCGGCGCTGGAGGCCGGCGCAGTCTTCCATGCAGAACTCGACGACCTGCTGACACACAGCCCGTTCCTCTCGATCCACTGTCCGGCGACGCCGGAGACCCACCACCTGCTGAATGCCGAGCGAATTGCGCGACTGCCCGACGACGCGGTGGTGGTGAATACCGCGCGGGGTGCGGTAGTGGACGATGATGCGCTGATCGCCGCACTATCGTCCGGCAAGCTGTTCGCCGCCGGCCTCGACGTATTCAATGGGGAGCCCGACATCGATCCGCGTTATCGCGCGCTGGATAACACCTTCCTGCTGCCGCATATCGGCAGCGCGACCCGCGAGACGCGCGATGCC
>JASFJQ010000360.1:0-3482 GCA_050121305.1 Chromatiaceae bacterium | reverse complement strand
TACCGCCGTAAAGTGTCATTGGTCGTCTCCTCTGGGCTCCATAGGGAGTGAGCCCAGATTAACCTTGGACGCTCCCTACTGGGGGAGGCGGCTTATGATTCTCAGAGTAACGTTTTGTCGCGCCTTGGGCGGCCGGGCTTACTTGGCCTGAGCCGCGCTCCGGTGTCTGCCTCCAGGAGAACAGGTCGCGGTCCTCGTCGTCATGGAACATCGCCTGACGATTGTTTCCGCGCTGAATGATATGCAGCGGCACACCGGGCGGCGTGACGCGGGGCTGTCTGGCCATCGGCAACATCCTTGTTTACCAATGATTGGAACTCTAATGCTAGCGCCTTATGGCGAGCTGGCAACCTGGTGAAAATGCTACTCTGAGAATCATAAGCCGCCTCCCCCAGTAGGGAGCGTCCAAGGTTAATCTGGGCTCACTCCCTATGGAGCCCAGAGGAGACGACCAATGACACTTTACGGCGGTATAGACCTACACAGCAACAACTCGGTGATATCCCTCATCGACTCCCAGGACCGGGTGATCTCGGAGAAACGCTTGCCGAATGAGCTGCCCCTGATCCGCGCGCATCTCGCGCCCTACCAATCATCGCTGACCAGCGTGGCCGTGGAGTCCACCTACAACTGGTACTGGCTGGTGGATGGACTGATCGAGGACGGGTTCGATGTGCGCCTGGCCAATACCACGGCCATCCAGCAGTACAACGGCCTCAAGTACACCAACGACCTGACCGATGCCCGCTTCCTGGCACAGCTGCTGCGGCTGGGCATCCTGCCGCAGGGGTATATCTACCCACCCGGAGACCGCGCGGTGCGGGATCTGTTCCGGCGACGGTTGCTGCTCCGACATCAGCGCACCATGCAGCACCTCAGTCTGCAGGGCCTCATTGCCCGCCACAGTGGCCGGCGTTTAACGGCGTCACAGATCAAACGACTCCGGGAGGAAGACCTGGGGCCCTACTTCCAGCACGCCGCCAGTCTGGCGTCCGCGCGCATCCTGCTCTATCAGATGCAGCAGCTGACCACGTCCATCCAGGCGATTGAGCAGCAGGTGGGCGCGCACTGCCAGTCCACACCGGACTACGAGCGGGTCACCAGTATCCCGGGGGTCGGCCCCATCCTGGGTCAGACCATTCTCCTTGAGACCGGTCCGATCGAACGCTTTCCCGCTGTGGGCCACTATGCGTCTTATGCGCGCTGCGTCCCCTCGGTGAAGCTGAGCAACGGCAAGCGCAAGGGCGAAGGGAACCGGAAGAACGGCAACCGCTACCTGGCCATGGCGTTTGTCGAAGCGGCCCACTATGCGGCCATCTGGAATCCGGCCATCCAGCGCTTCTACAAGCGCCGGCAGAACCGGGTGCACAAGATGGTGGCTAAGAAGACGGTGGCCAACAAGTTAGCGAAGGCCTGCTATCACATGCTGAGACGGGGAGAGATGTTCGATGTGACAAGGGCCTTCGGATGAGTCGGCGCGGGGAGGCAAGATCGATTGGGGTATGACCTTGAGTCCGTGCCTTCTGAGTATCTGCCTTCTCGCGCCTCACCAGGTAGAGGAGTTTGCACAGTGCCCTCCAGTCGAGCCCCCGGGCGTCTGACCTTGAGTCCTGCATCTGAGTCCTACTGGACGGCTGGAGGTACCGATCGTTTTTATGGGGCGGCCATGGCCGCCAGGGGCGGCGAATACCGGCCAAGCGGTCGGCGCGCCAGCCTTGATCCTGATGGGTGACTGAAGCACTTCTGAGGAAGTAGCTCAACGAAAAAAAGGTGGGCGCACTGGCCACCTCCTGTACCTTACGATGGGGTGATGCTCAGGGTTACCTGCGGCCTGTTGACTAGCGGCGGCTTATGGGTGACCCCTTTTTATTTTTTAGCTTTCGATGGCCTGCTCGGCGGTCATGTATTGATAGCCCAGGTCCTCCGCCACCGCGCGGTAGGTGATGTGGCCGTGATGGACGTTGAGCCCGTTGGCCAGGTGGTGATCGTCGCGCAGGGCTTGTCGCCAGCCCTTGTTGGCCAGCGCCTTCACGAAGGGCAGGGTGGCATTGGTCAGCGCCAGGGTGCTGGTGCGGGGCACCGCGCCGGGCATGTTGGTCACGCAGTAGTGCACGACCTCGTGCTCGATATAGGTGGGTTCAGCGTGAGTGGTCGGCCGGCTGGTTTCGAAACAGCCGCCCTGGTCGATGGAGATATCCACCACCACGGCCCCCTTCTGCATGTCCATGATATTCTGTACCGAGACCAGCTTGGGTGCGGAGGCGCCGGGAATCAGCACTGAACCCACGACGAGGTCGGCCGTGGTCACGTACTTGTCAATCTCGGTCTTGGTCGAATAGATGGTGTGGACGCGGCCGCCGAAGATGTTGTCGATGTAGTGCAGCCTTGGAATCGAACGGTCGAGAATGGTCACGTCCGCCCCCAGCCCGACCGCCATGTCGGCGGCATTCAGTCCCGCGGTACCGCCGCCGATGATCACCACCTTGCCCGGTTCGACGCCGGGTACCCCGCCCAGCAGCACGCCGCGGCCACCGTTGGCCTTCTGCAGCGCATAGGCGCCGGCCTGGATGGAGAGGCGTCCGGCCACCTCCGACATGGGAGTCAACAGCGGCAGTTTGTCGACATCGCCGGTGACGGTTTCGTAGGCGATGGCCGTGCAACCCGATTCCACCAGCGCCTGGGTCTGGTCGCGGTCGGCCGCCAGGTGCAGGTAGGTGAAGATCACCTGCCCCTCGCGCAGCATGGCGCACTCGGGTTTTTGCGGTTCCTTCACCTTGACGATCAGCTCCGCGGTCGCATAAATCTCCTCGGCGGTATCGGCGATGGTCCCTCCGGCATCGCGGTAGTCCTGGTCAGACATGCCGATGCCCTCGCCGGCATTGGTCTGCACCACCACCTCGTGCCCGTCGTGCACCATTTCCCGGACCCCGGCGGGGGTCATGCCGACACGGAATTCAAGCGTCTTGATCTCCCTGGGTACACCTATTTTCATTTTCCCTCTCCTTCAACGGGTGCGCCCTGAAACCCGATCAGCCTGGCGGTTCCCTGACTCGCTGACGGTGTATTCGGCGCCTCTCTACACCTGTCAGTATTGTAGGCGGTGTGAGCCAATCGTCACCTAACTAGTATCAGGTAAGGGGAAGGCCTGCGTGCTCCAACCCTGCGCGCTCCAACCCTGCGCGGTCCGACCCTGCGCGGTCCGACACAGACGGCGGCGATAGCGCTGCCCCGGCAAAGGCGGGGGCGGCTTGTGGCGCGTGCGGGTCGGGGCGACGGCCGGGCCGTCACCCGGACTGGCGCGCCACCCAGCGGTCGATTTTATCCTCGAGGATGGACAGGGGCACCGGCCCATCCTTGAGGATTTCGTCGTGGAAGTCGCGAATGTCGAAGTCATCGCCGAGGGTCTTCCGGGCCGTTTCACGCAGCTCGAGGATCTTGAGCTTACCGATCATGTACGCGGTCGCCTGGCCAGGCATGACCGT
>JASFJQ010000359.1:0-3485 GCA_050121305.1 Chromatiaceae bacterium | reverse complement strand
CCACATCGGCAATGTGAAAGCCGGCATAGGTGTGTACGCGGTCCAGACGCTGCAGCTCCTGGGCCATGGCCTCGTTGAAGTGAAGCCGTTCATGGAGTCGGCTCCGTTCACGGCCGACCTCGATCAGTCTGAGGTAAGCCGGCGCAGCATGCGCGCTGCGGAAGAGTACACGCGCGCCCGGCGTGGCGCGTTCCAGTATGGCCGTCCACTCCTCCGCCAACGCCTCCGGATAGTAAGAGCTCATCCAGTCCATGTGGTCGAGCAGTACGTATTTGGAGATGCGCTCATCGGTGGACTGCAGGAATTGCGTCACCGTGCAGGTATGCGGCCTCACGCAATCGGCGCGGCCGCCCTTGAGGGCATCGAAGTGCTCGCGCTTCAGGTATCTGGGGCAGCATTGCTCGGTGTAGCGCCCGTTGATGTAGACCATGTAGAAATAATTCGTCCATACAGGGAGCTGGCGAAAGACATACTCCAAGGACTCACGGATGAAGCCTGCCACGCCCTGTTGATGCTGCGACTGGACTTGGCGACGTTGGGCATAGGGGACGCCAAGCATGCTCATCGTGAGCTGTCGCGACAGGACCCAATTCATCCCGGGGCCCCACAGCAGCGGATGGAGCCGGGTGTCGTAGACGGCACGCTGATCCTCCAGCGACTGGGCCCGAAACAGCGCCGAGACGCTGGCAGCGAGGTGGGGGCGGACCTTGAGGTAGCTGTGGAAGGCCCGCGCCACAGTGCCGGCCAGACCGCGGAAGTAGAAGCTGCCGCGATCTGGGCCGAACCAATGTGGCCGTTGGTCCCAGAAGCTCTGCGCAAAGGGTGAGAGCTCGCCGCGCAGCGCATCCCAATAGATCTCGCGGAATCTGTCGTGCACGCCGGTGCCGAAGATGCCAAAGAAGTCGTCGAAGCCCAGGTGACGTATCCCCGCGAGCTTGAGTTCCAGCAGTGCCGTTTGGCGCGGATTGGCGTCGACCGCATGGATGCGCGCAGGGCCGTCGATGGCGTAGTCCAGCACATTGCAGCCGGCACTGGTGATGACCAGCATCACATCGTCGGGCCGGAGCATCAGGGCCTGGCGGTCGACGGCAGGGTCTTCCCAACAGGTGTTGTAGACGAGAGAACGGGAATAGATGGTGTTGAAGAGCTTCTGGTCGATCCGGTCGCGCAGGGTGAGGGAGGCTTTCAAGTAAATCTCCACGCGGTCTGGTGGTGGTCTGATTTCCTGCGAGTCTAAGAAGGTTCCGTTAAGCGCAAGTTACCGAATTGCGACGCGTATATTTCGATCAACCAATCGAGGAGGTGATCAGCCGTCGTAGGCTATCCCCTGGTGTTCCAACCAGTGCTTGAAGCGTGCGACCTTGGTATCCAGCGAACAGGTCGGCGGTAGGTTATCCAGGTAGTGGCCGTAGCGTTCACGCAACGCGATCTGTTCATCGCGGGACAGCGACTCCCAGGGTATCAAAGCGGATTGGGGAGATGTCATCGGGGCTCGACTCCAGTCTAGATCGGCGGAAAACTGCAGCTTAGTCCTTCTTGCCAAGCAGCGACTCGAGGTCCGCGAAGGGGCGGTACTTTGTATCGGGGGTATCCTGAGCGCCATTGCCGCCTGTCCGGCCGGCGGCGATCGCCGCTAGGTGCTCTTCGTATTTCTGATGCTCGTTGTCGTGACAGTACAGGCACAGCAGCTCCCAATTGCTGCCATCCGTGGGGTTGTTGTCGTGATCCATGTCTTTGTGGTGAACGGTCAACTCCCGCAGGTTGGTTTGGTTGAACTCACGTCCGCAGCGACCGCATACCCAGGGAAAGAGCTTAAGGGCCTGCTCGCGATACCCGGCGGCACGTTCGTCGCTGCGGCGGCGCGCATCCGCGACCACGCGGTCGAGCCTATCGGTGTCGATGGTGCGGCCGGTGCGGCCATGCCGTGGCGGCTGTTTGGCCATGCCTCAGGGCTCCTAGATTGATGGCCGAGTACTGACTATTCCGCAGGCGTAATGAACAGCGTGAACGGGATTCCGGGTCCATGCTGGACGAGGAACGACCCCATCGCGGTCAGAATGGCGTGCGGGCTATGTTTCATCGCGGCGTTGACTTCATAGTCGATGTGGTTGGCGGGCAGCAGATTCGTATCGACGTGCTCCATGAAGGCCCGGACGATGCGGACCGGTGTCTGTGAAAACAGGTCATCGGGGCCGTCGAAATCATAGATCCCTTCATTCGCGGTATCTGAATCGGTAATCCAGGCGCGGTATCGCTTCATCGTGGCACTCCACCGTTTTGCATCTTGGTACGTTATTCCTGCTGAAAAAATACCATGGCGGCATCGATCTATCCGCTCGGGTTATATTCTAGTCGGAGATCCGTTTACTGGAGGGTAATACCTATGGCAAGACTTATTGTGTTGTTGATAACGCATGTGCTGGCCGCCGCGATCGGTTTTGCCGCGGGTATCTATGCGCTGCCGATCTTGACCGCGCCTCCCGCGCCAACGGACGCGGAGGTCGCGGCCCTCGCTGCGCAGGCACAGTTCACGGGTGAGTTCCGACGAGATCTCGCGGACAGTGATGCGCTTCACTGGGGTGAGGGAATCGTCGCGATCGGACAAGGCATGGTTTCCCTGCAGGGCCGGATTGCACCGGGGCCGGATTACAAGCTCTATCTATCACCGGAGTTCGTTGAGACCGAGGCCGATTTCATTCGTCTGAAGCCGAACATGGTGCAGGTCGGCGACGTCAAGACCTTCGAAAACTTTATGGTTCCCTTGCCCGCATCCATCGATCCATCGGCCTATAACAGCGTGATCGTCTGGTGCGAATCCTTTGGCGAGTTCATCACGGCCGCAGCGTATCGTTAGGCCAGCAGCCTGTCGGACTTAACGCTGTTTGCCTGCAAATCCCTGGCTAGCGATCAACTCCGCTCATCCTCTTCGTCAAATAGCCGGGCTATTCTCCTCAGACGATAACCTGATTTGATTCGCTCCCAGTGATTTTCGCCTCAAACGGTCAAGTCCGACAGGCTGCTAGCCCTTCATCACGCGATCGAGGAAATGCCGGGTGTAAGACCCATCGATCTCACGCACATTGACCAGCACCAGGATGTCGGCGCAATTGAATGCCGGATCGTAACAGGGCTCGCCGCAGGCGCGGGCACCGATACGGAAGTATGCCTTGAGTAACGGCGGCAACGGGGCGGAGACCGTCCCCCCGGCGCCCTCCGGCAGGGCCGGCAGGGGTCTGCGTGGTGTCGCCCTGCAGCCCGCGTCGATCATTGCATTCTGGCGGATGCGGTTCATGATCGCCTGTGCCACATAGCCACCGTCGGCCATCTTGACGCTGGCGCAACCGAACAGCATGTCGATGCGATTCTCCTTGATGTAGTCGGCAAGTCCCGACCACAGTACCGCAATCGCGGCACCTTGGCGGAAATCGGGGTCGACACAGGTGCGGCCGATCTCGAGGCGACGTCCCGGCAGTGCGAGGAGGGGG
>JASFJQ010000358.1:0-3495 GCA_050121305.1 Chromatiaceae bacterium | reverse complement strand
AGCTAGCCCGACATGCCGCGGGTGCTGGCGCAGGATACGCTCTACGGTGAGACGCGCTTTCATGCCGCGTTTCCCAGCATTGCCCGCTTCAGCGACGATCATCTCGTGCTGGCGTTTCGCCGGGCGCGGGATGGGCGGTGGCTGGTGCCGACGGCAAAGCGCGACGGGTTTGACCCGCTGGCGAGGATGGACCATCTCGACAGCCGTTCGCATATCGTGTTGATGGAACTCGATCCGGCGGGGCAACGGCGATCTGAGGGGCTCGAGTTGCTGCCGTTCGATCCGGAGGCGGCCGACCAGGATCCCTCATTGCTCTGCCTGCCGGATGATCGGTTGTTCCTGGCGTCTTTCTCCTACTATCCCCTGCCGTCGGACATCGATACCCTGATGCGTGGCCGCCCGGAGACGCCGGACGAACAGGCCGGTTGCCGCTATCTGTCGTGGGGGAGTCATGCCTCGCTGCGGCATCGCGCCCGCGACAGTTGGCGCTATCATCATGCCTACATCAGGCCAGACCGGGGCTACGGAAGTGCGCTGGGCGTAGAGGAATACCAGCCGACCGTTGGGGCGGTCCGCGGGCAGCCGCTGTGGCGCGACGGTGAGATACTGCTCGGCGTCTATTGGGGTAGCCAGGAGGGCTGCGCGCTGTTCGCAAGCGCGGACGACGGCAAATCATGGCGCTATCGGAGTCGCATCGCCCGTGACGACGACGCAAAGGTCGCCTTTCAGGAACCCGCATTGTGCGCTTATCGGGATGCAGAGATGGTCTGTTTCATGCGTACGTCCGGCGCGGGCGGACGTCTTGCGACCACCCGGTCGACCGACGGTCTGCAGTGGAGCGAACCGCGGCTGCACGCATTGATCGGTCACCCGTTTCATCCGCTGCTACTGGCCGATGGCCGTGTGCTGCTGAGCTATGGTTATCGCAAAACGCCCTATGGAATCCGGCTGCGCGTGCTCGACAACGCATTGGCCGATCCGGATCGGGCCGAGGAGTTCGTGGTGCGTGGCGACGGTGTGTGCGCCGATGTCGGTTATCCCTGGGCGGTGGAGCTGGCCGACGGCAATGTACTGCTGGTCTACTACTGGACGGACCTGCAGGGCAGGCGGCAGATCCTGGGCAGCTGGCTGGAGATCTGAAACGATAATGCCGAACGTGTTGGACCATTATCCCGTGATCGAATTGGCCGGACGGCCCTGTGGCAGTGGCCATCCGCCGCTACTCGTCGCCGAGCTGTCCGGCAACCACGCTGGGCGAATCGACAATGCGCTGGCGCTGATCGATGCAGCGGCCGATGCGGGGGCCGATCTGATAAAGATCCAGACCTACCGGCCCGATACCATCACTATCGATCATGACGGCCCGGGATTCCGGATCGAGACCGGCCTGTGGCGGGGCAGGACGCTGTATGAGCTCTACCAGGAGGCGCATACGCCATGGGAATGGCATGCGGCGCTGTTCGCGCATGCCCGCGAGCGCGGCGTACCGCTGTTCAGCTCGCCGTTCGATCCGAGTGCCGTCGATCTACTCGAGTCCCTCGACTGTCCCATCTACAAGATCGCGTCGTTCGAACTCGTGGACGTCGGTCTGATCGCGCGCGTCGCGGCGACAGGCAAGCCGATGATCCTGTCCACCGGTATGGCGACGCCGGGAGAGATCGACGAGGCGCTTGCAACCATCCGCGCATGCACAGACGTCCCTGTTGTACTGATGCACTGCACGAGCAGCTATCCGACGCCATTGGATCAGGCCGATCTCAACACCCTCCCGGCAATGATCCAGCGCCACCACACGCCGGTTGGGCTGTCGGATCACACCCAGGGGATCGCCGCGCCTATCGCCGCGGTTGCACTGGGTGCGACGATGGTCGAGAAACATCTGACATTGGGGCGTGCCGACGGGTCGGTAGATGCGGCTTTTTCGCTCGAGCCGGCGGAATTTCGCGCGATGGCCGTCGCATGCCGCGAGGCCTGGTCCGCGCTCGGCCAGGTGCGGCAGGGGCCGACAGCGGCAGAGGCCGCGGAACGGGAGAACCGCCGCTCGCTCTATGCCGTCGCCGACATCGCCGCCGGCGAGCGGCTGACGCCGGCCAACGTACGCTCGATCCGTCCCGGTCTCGGACTGCACCCGCGCGAGCTGCAGGCCGTCCTTGGTCGCCGCGCGTCCGGCGCCATTGCGAAAGGTACGCCGTTGGCCTGGAGCCTGCTGCGCGAGCCAGGGCAAGAAGCATGACAGGCCAAAGGGAAAAGGCGGTGGCGTTTGTCGTGCTCCGACTGACGTCGTCGCGTCTACCGTCCAAGCAGTTGCGGCAGATCGGTGGCCAGACCATCCTCGAGCGGATTGTCGGCAATCTGCGCGCGGCGGCCGAGATCGACCAGGTGGTACTGGCCACTGTCGACGAGCTTGAAAACCGGCCGCTGCGTGAGATCGCTGCGGCGCATGGGTGGGATCTGTTCTGGTACGCAGGCGATGTCGACGACGTGGTCGGGCGATTGTGCGCCGCCGCCGATGCCTACGCAGCCGATATCTGTCTATTGATCAGCGGGGACTGCCCATTGGTTCATGGTCCATCGATCGATCAGGTGGTTCGCGAATTTCGACAACGCCCAGAGGCGGATCTCGTCGGCCTGCCACCCGATGCACGGGGCAGGCACTGTCTGCTTGAAGGTGTGCAGGTAGCACGGTCTCGAGCCTGGAAGAAAGCCGATGCGCTTTCCGACACGCCAGAACTGCGCGAACACCAGTTCCCTGTGTTTTATCAGCGAGCCGAGCGTTTTCATCGTCTCGAAGTCGTGCTCGATACGCCGGTCTACGGTAGCCCGCACCGCCTGAGCGTCGATACCTGGGCGGACCTCGAGTTCATGCAGACGCTCGAGCGTCATCTGGGGGTTGAGGGCCTTGCCTTCAGCCTGCCGAATGTGGTCGACCTGTTGAACCGGCGACCGCAGCTTAAACAGGTCAATGCGCATGTCCATCAGCGGCGGTTGATCGAGGACATCCGCCGCGTGCTGTATGTCGTCGACGCCGGCGGTCCTTTCGGCTATGGCCATTTTATGCGCTGCCGCGAGCTGGCCGGGCAGGTGGTAGAGCGTCTGAGTTGGCCGGCGACTTTTCTGGTCGACGATGAACGCGCCGCGCAGATGGCCGAGGCCAGCGGTTTCGGCGTTCTCTGGGGGGCGCTCGGCCGCCCAACTCGGGAGGAAGCCGGTGGTCGCAGGGCGCGAGTGAAAGGCGATATGGCGTCGGAATGCGATCTCGCGGTCGTCGATATTACGGTGCGGCGGTCCTTGGAGCCCGGGTGGCGCGACGTCGGTTTTGGCGATCGCCCGGTCGTCGTAATCGATCGTGACGACGCCATGGCCGCTGAAGCGGCGCTGATCGTGTTTCCCGGTGTGAATGGTCGCGAGGGTCTACCGCGATCCGCGCTGCCGCCAACCCTCGAGGGCCTCGAACACGTGATCTTGCGACGTGAAGTCGCCCGCTATCAGGGGCTC
>JASFJQ010000357.1:0-3500 GCA_050121305.1 Chromatiaceae bacterium | reverse complement strand
CCGTTGCCGACAGCCTCGATCGCCTGCGCGACGGACCCTATCTGCAGCTGCTGAGGCTCGCGATCCGCGAGCGTTATATCACCGCGGTAGTGTTCACCGGCCTGATGGCCTTGGTCGTCGCCTGGTATGCCTCGGGCCGGATCGATCTGACCTGGCGCGCGGAGATCCCGGGCAACCGGGTCGACGCCGAGCTCACGATGCCGGTCGACGCCTCGCTCAGCGAGACCCTGGCCGTGGTGCGTCGCATCGAGGCGGCCGCGCTGCGCGCCGTCGATCGCCTGGGCAGTCGTGAACAGCATATCGAGAGCTGGTTCACCCGCGCCCACTCGAGCAGCGGTGACGTCAACGTCTACCTGGTCCCCGACGATCAGCGACCCTTTACCCAGGAAGAACTGACCCGGGTCTGGCGCGAGGAGATCGGCGACCTGCCGGAGGTGAAATCGCTGTTCTTCGAATATCTGGTCGGGCCCGGCGGCAACCGTGGACTGAGCCTCAATCTGTCACACGCCTCGACCGCGGTACTGGAGACCGCGGCACGCGAACTGGCGGAGCGCCTGGACGAGTTTACCGGACTGGTGGATATCAGCGACGGCATCGCCCAGGGCAAGCGCCAGATCAGTTTCAACCTGACCCAGCAGGGGCGTGCGGTGGGACTCAGCGAGGCGGCGCTGGGGCGGCAGATCCGCGATGCCTTCTATGGCGCCGAGGCCCTGCGGCTGCTGCGCGACGGCTACGAGATCAAGGTGATGGTGCGGCTGCCGCGCGCGCAGCGCCTGACCATGCAGGACATCAGCGACTTCATCGTGCGCGGCCGCGACGGCATCGAGATCCCGCTGTCGGTGGCCGCCGACTTCAGTGAGGGCAACGCCTACAGCAGCATCACCCGCGAGGATGGCAAGCGCACGCTGCGGGTCACCGCGAGTTTCGACAAGGCCAGCGCCAACACGCGGCGAATCCGCGCGACCCTCGAGGCCGAGGTGCTGCCGGAGTTGACCGCACGCTACCCGGGCCTGGCGTGGGAGTTCAGCGGCGGCCGGCGCGACCGCAACCAGGCCATCAACGCCATCCTGGACGGCCTGCTGTGGGTCGGCCTGGTGATCTTCGCACTGACCGCGGCGTTGTTCCGCAGCTACGCCGATGCCTGCATCATCATGCTGACCATCCCCTATTCGGTCGCGGCCGCGATCGCGGGCCATGTGCTGCTGGGCTTCGATCTCAGTTCCGTGAGCATCTTCGGGATGATCGCCCTCGGCGGCCTGGTCGTGAACGGGGCGCTGGTGCTGACGCTGCGCTATAACGAACTGCGTGCAACAGCCTCGGCCGATGCGCTGATCGAGGCGGCACGCGGTCGCTTTCGCCCGATCGTGTTGACCTCGCTGACCACCACCGCGGGGCTGTTCCCGATGCTGTTCGAGACCTCCACCCAGGCGCTGTTCCTGGTCCCCATGGCGATTGCGCTGAGCTTCGGCACCCTGGCATCGGCCTTTGTGGTGCTGCTGCTGATACCCGCGTTGCATGCGATCTGGATCGATATCCGACGGGTGCTCGGGCTGCGCCTGCCGATCGATGCCGATGCAGGACACCGGACGCCCGGCGAGCCATAGCCGGGATCAGGCGGCCGCGGAGCGACCCTTGGCGGCCGGCGGTGACTTGGCCGGCGGGCGCAGCTGGCTCAGGGTCTCGCCGAGCAAACGACCCAGCGTCTTGTAGGCCTTGATCTGCGCACGCTGGTAGCGGGTATCGGGCGCGCCCTCCGCCAGCGACAGGCGGGCCTCGAAAAAGGCCATGTCTGCCTCCAGCGAACAGACATCGATCCGGGCACCCGGCAGCTTTGGACTTTGGTTATCCATGTTAGAGATTCTAGCAGTCGGAAATGCCGGCGATCTGTGGTGTCGTCATCATACTCAACCTTCTGTTCAGACAATGATCCTAATAAAAATTTCGCGACCCAAAACACCAGGTTCGCTGTGCTAGACTTCCGCTACTAAACGCCCGCGAGATCGGGGGTTTTTCCATTCCTCCGGCAAGACCTTGGGTGGCCGTCCGAAAATGTCCGAGATGCTCGATCGACTGCGTCGTTCTTCCGCCTACTATGGCGCCAATGCGCCCTTCATCGAAGACCTGTTCGAGGCCTATCTCGACGATCCGGGCAGTGTCCCGGACAACTGGCGCAAGCATTTCGACAGCCTACCTCCGGTTAACGGCAGTCCGGTCGCAGACTTGTCCCACCGCCGGGTGCAGGAGGACTTCCTCGAACTGGCCAGCGACCCGCGGACGCGGATCCGCGGCGACGGCGGTTTTTCCGCGGCAGCGGCCGAGCGCCAGGCCAAGGTGCTGCGCCTGATCAACGCCTATCGCGTGCGCGGCCACCAGAATGCCAACCTCGACCCGCTGCAGCTGCATCCGCAGCTGCCCCTGCCGGATCTGGACCCCGCCTACTACGGCCTGGGCAAAGACGACCTCGACACGGTCTTCAACACCGGTTCGCTGTTCGCGCCGGAACAGCTGCCCCTGAGGGATATCCTGGCGCTGGCCCAGGAGACCTACACCGGTAACGTCGGCTCCGAGTACATGCACATCACCAACACCGAGGAGAAACGCTGGATCCAGCAGCGCCTCGAGACCTATCGCGTCAAGCCCGAGCTGGACGACGAGCAGCGGCGCTGGATACTGCACATGCTCACCGCGGCCGAGGGTATCGAGAAGTTCATGCATGCGCGCTACGTCGGCCAGAAGCGTTTCTCGCTGGAAGGCAGCGAATCGCTGATACCCATGCTCGACGAGCTGATCCAGCGCGCCGGGCGCGACGGCGCAAAGGAAGTGGTAATCGGCATGGCCCACCGCGGCCGCCTGAACGTGCTCGCGAACATCATCGGCAAGCCGCCGGCACAGATATTCGACGAGTTCGCAGGCATCCGCCAGGCGCCGGACGAGGGCATCCTGTCATCCGGCGACGTCAAGTACCACAAGGGCTTCTCCAGCGATGTCGACACCCCGGGCGGCCTGGTGCATATCACGCTGGGCTTCAACCCCTCGCACCTGGAGATCATCAGTCCCGTGGTGCACGGCTCGGTGCGCGCCCGCCAGCAGCGCCGTCGCGACCGCAAGGGCCAACAGGTGCTGCCCATCATACTGCATGGCGACGCGGCGTTCGCCGGACAGGGCGTGAACATGGAGATGTTCAATATGTCGCAGGCGCGTGGTTACGCCGTCGGCGGCACGGTGCACATCGTGATTAACAATCAGATCGGGTTCACGACCAGCAGCACGCTCGACAGCCGCTCCACCACCTATTGCACCGATGTCGCCAAGATCGTCCAGGCGCCGATATTCCACGTCAACGGCGACGACCCCGAGGCGGTGATCTTCGTGACCCGCCTGGCACTCGACTACCGCAACCGCTTCCGCAAGGACGCGGTGATCGATCTGGTGAGCTATCGCCGGCACGGCCACAACGAGGCCGACGAGCCGGCCGTCACCCAGCCGATGATGTACCAGAA
>JASFJQ010000356.1:0-3502 GCA_050121305.1 Chromatiaceae bacterium | reverse complement strand
GATCTGCGCAAAGCTGAAGGCGCGCTCGGGATTGCCCACATTCATCATCAGCTTGACCGGCAGCTCCGGCATGCTGTCCAACTCGATCCGCTTGAGCTCGAAATCGAGGATGCCCTCGTAAACCAGGCCCGTATCTCCCTCGGCACAAGACACGGTAACCGCCTGACCCTGTTTCACGCGCTCGGTGGCATCGCCACAACCGACCACCGCCGGCACCCCGAGTTCCCGCGCGATAATGGCCGCATGGCAGGTCCTCCCGCCGCGGTTGGTGACGATCGCCGAGGCGCGCTTCATGATCGGCTCCCAGTCAGGATCGGTCATATCGGTGATCAATACATCGCCGTCGCCAATCTCTCCCATGGCGTCCAGATTGGTGACCACGCGTGCGGTGCCCGCGCCGATACGTGCGCCGATCGATCGACCTTCGACCAATACCTCGGAATGGCTCCTTATCTCATAGCGCTCGATGACGCTACCACTGCGGCTCTGCACCGTCTCCGGCCGTGCCTGGACGACGTACAGCCTTCCATCGATGCCGTCGAGCGCCCACTCGATGTCCATTGGACGACCATAGTGCCGCTCGATATGCACCGCCTGACGGGACAGCTCCTCGATCTGGTCATCCGTGAGGCAGAACAACCGTCGGTCTGCTTCGTCGACCGGCACGGTAGTCACCGGGTGGTCCCCGGTATCCGCATAGATCATCTTGATCGCCTTGCTGCCCAGATTGCGCCGCAGGATCGCCGGACGCCCGGCTGCCAGTGTCGGCTTGTGGACATAGAACTCGTCGGGATTGACCGCGCCCTGCACCACCATCTCTCCAAGACCGTAGCTGGCGGTGACGAAGACTGCATCGCGGAAACCGCTCTCGGTGTCCAGTGTAAAAACGACGCCACTGGCGCCGATATCGGAGCGGATCATCTTCTGGACGCCAGCCGAGAGCGCGACCAGCGCATGATCGAAGCCCTGATGCACACGGTAGGAGATCGCCCTGTCGTTGAACAGGGAGGCAAATACCTGATGAATGCGATACTTGACGTCTTGCAGACCGGAGACGTTAAGCACCGTCTCCTGCTGACCGGCAAAGGACGCGTCGGGCAGGTCCTCTGCAGTAGCCGATGAGCGCACGGCCCAGGTCACCTCCGGACCGTATTGCGCCTCCAGTGCTGTAAAGGCCTCAGAGATGGCCGCGTCGAGGCCCGCGGGAAACGGGGTCTGCATCACCCAGTCCCGGATCTGCTGCCCGGTCTCTGCAAGTCTGCGGACGTCATCGACATCCAATTTATCCAGCGTCTCATTGATACGATCGGCCAGACCTTCGTGAGCCAGAAACTCCCGGTAGGCGTGGGCGGTGGTCGCGAAACCGCCCGGAACCCTGACGCCGCCATCTGCGGTCAGGTTGCGAAGCATTTCACCCAGCGAGGCGTTCTTGCCACCCACGCGATCTACATCGCTCATTTCAACTTCGTGCAACCAAAGGACATATTCGCTCATCGTTACTCTCTCTCGCCCGATCAAAGGCTCTTTTTTATTTGTGACGCCAGTTCTTCGATCGAGTGCGTCGTAGAATCGAGCACAGTCATGCCGTAGCGATGGAACATATCGTCGGCCATCTGCACCTCCTTGTAGCATCGCCTTAAGCTGGCGTAGTCGCTGTTGGGGCGGCGCAGCTCTCGGATCGCCGCCAGCCGTTCGGGCTCGATCGACAGGGCGAAGATTTTCTTTCGATGCGCCAGCAACTCTTCGGGCAAATCTCCGGCCTCGAAGTCCTCTTCGGTGATCGGATAGTTCGCTGCGCGCATTCCGAAGTGCAGCGCCAGGTACAGACAGGTCGGCGTCTTGCCGGAGCGTGAAACACCGATAAGGATCACGTCGGCCTGATCAAACTTGTTGAGGCGCATGCCGTCGTCATTGTTCAACGCATAGTTGATAGTGTCGATCCTGGCCTCGTAGTTCTCGAGATTGATCAATCCGTGGCTGATCCCAGATTTTCGGGTCGGTTCCAGGCCAGTGGCAGCGATCAGGTCCGGCAGGAAACGGTCAAACAGCTCGAAGTAGTAGCACTCGGCATGCTTGAGTACAACATTGATCTCTTCATCGGCCATAGTGGCGAACACAATCGGCTTCGCGCCCTCCGCCTCGGCACGATGCGCGAGTTCGTTGGCCAGGGCCTGGGCCTTTTCGCGGGTATTGATGAACGGCGTGTAGCGGGTACTGAAGCGCGCATCGCCGAACTGCGACAATAGGCTTTGTCCATAGGCCTCCGCAGTGATGCCCGTGCTCTCGGAGACGAAATAGACAGAACGGCTCGCGCCCTCAGTCATAGAGGTACTCCAGCCAATGCCCCTCGCGGACCAGCTTTGATTTCGTTTCCTGCCAACGCCCAGTCAGGCGAAGGTGGCGCGACATCGCGTCATCCAAGGCCTCCGCCGCTGCGCGATAGCCGGCGATATAGACATAGACGCTGCCCATGCCCAACAAACGCCAGAACGCCGCCATATTCGCCTCGCGACCCGGTTCAGCGTCGAATGCCATGGCCGAATAGCGGGTCTTCAATGCATCGAAGGCACGCTCTGTCACCTGGTCGAAGTACTGGTCCAGGTCTGCGCCATGCTGATTCAGATACAGATGCTCCAGTCCGGTCTCAGAACCCTCGACCATCAGAACCTTGCCCATCCAGTCCAGCTTGCGCGCCTGAAGCCTGCGCACCAGCCAACGGAACGGCACCATACCGCAACCGGCGCCGATCAGGACCATATTGCTGCGGGAGCCCGTCGGCGGATAAAAGGGATAGGGAAAAGGCCCGTAAAGTGATACGAATTCTCCCTGATCCAGAGTGCACAGTCGCCGCGCGACACTCGACTCCGGGCCATCGCTATGCGCCCGCACATAAATAGTCACATCGATGGAGTCTTCGAATGGTACCCTGCCGACCGACTCCACCGTGTACATTCGCAGCCCCCCGGTCGACGCTTCGTCGCCGAAGTCAGCGGCGCGGAATGCAATGTCTACGCCGGCTTCAAAGTCGTTTCCTTCGGATGCCAGATTGAACATCAGCTTGATGACAGGCCGCATGCCGGGCTGGTCCACAACCACCGATTTGTGCACCACCCGCGCCCGGTAAGGGTCGCCAATCGCTGCGTCTACTCTGCTCATCGCCCCAGCCCTGTCGCTTTTAGGAACACCCGTACAACCTCTGCCGACGACGTCTTACGGATTGCAGCCTGTCATCGACAAACCTCAAGTGTAGACGGCATTCAATCGCCCAAGGCGGTGCACGGCCAATTACATCGAGACTGCTCCGCCATCGCCGATCGGTAGTTCCGCCGGGCTGCACAAGATGCCGTCTTCATCCACGTACAGATAGGCACCTGGGAGAAACTCGACCCCACCGAAGCGGACCGGCACGTCGCGCTCGCCGATGCCTTTCTTGACGCTCTTGAGCGGATGCGTTCCCAGGGCCTTGACGCCGATTGGCATGGTCCCGATGTCCACCGAATCG
>JASFJQ010000355.1:0-3518 GCA_050121305.1 Chromatiaceae bacterium | reverse complement strand
GCGCTGTTCGAGTAGCCAGTGGAGCGGCCAACCGAGCGCGGGCAACGACCCGCGTGGCGCAACCGAAGCGCGCCGCGAATCAGGCGGCCTGGGCGTGCGGCAGTATCAACTGCATCACGCCGGTCACCTGTGAATGTGCCCTGTGCGGCACCGTGGCGCACTCGGCCGGGGACAGGCCGGTGAGTTCCCAGGCGATGCCTGATACGGTCTCCAGCGCACTATCGATGTCCTGATCCCGATCGGGCGCGTCAGCCAGGACTGCTGCGATATGCACCAGCGCCGTGAACAGCGCATAGTCTCCCGACGACTTGGGCTCGATGTGGAACTCGGTCGGCTCCCAGAGACTCCGCGGCAGCTGCCACTGGCGCATCAGCTCGGCCCCGACGCGCGCATAATCGATGCCCAGCACCGCGCGCTCGGCCTTGTACAGCGGCGCATTCTGAAGCTGTGCCAACTCGATCGCCCGCTGGGCCTTGTGCGGCTCCGCCTGGTAGATCAGGAGGTGCCCGATGTCACGCAGCAGGCCGCCGACAAACAGACGTTCGCTGTCGAGCACGTTGCAGAGGGTCGCCAGCTCACGCGCGCAGATCGCGCACAGGACGCTCTTGAGCCAGAAGCGCTCCATGTCCACGACCTGGTCGGACAGACCCTCGAAACTCTGCGTCACCGATGTGGCCAGCATCAGGTCGTGGACGTCCTGGGTACCCAGTAAGGCGACCGCGCGGCTGACGGTGTCGACCTCGGTCGCCAGACCGAAATAGGCGCTGTTGACAATACGCAGCAGGCGCGCGGCCATCGCCGGATCCTTGCCGACCACGTCGGCCACATCGGCGAGATTGGATTTTGGATCGTCGAGGACGGTCTTGAGCCGCAGATAGGCGTCCGGCAGTGAGACGGGCCTGGCATGTTGCGAAATATTTTCCCATGCGGTCGACATAAGCACCCCCCGATGCGTCGGACCTTCAGGGACATCTTCGGCCGCGTCGGCGAAAACCTTAGCGGCGTCAAAACGGGACTGTGGGTCCTCGCCAGTCGACCCGGTCGCGCGGCCGCGCCCTGGCGATGGCCGAGCGCGCATCGCCCCAGCCCTCACAGGCATTGCGCCCTGCCCGACCGCGGACCAGATTCAGCAACCACTTGCATTTCGCGTAGAAGGCGAAGAAGGCCAGGACCAGCCGCCGATGCGCGCCGCCGATCGCCTGTTCACTGCAGATGAGCTTGTCGTCGTACATCCCCCGGTCGGTCAGGCCCACGGCACCGAAGGCCCTGACCGTCACCCGTGTACCGCGCGGCAGCCGGCGCCCGAGCACGACGGCATCCAGGAGATCGCCCTCCAGACCGACCAGGGCCTCCACGGAACCGTAGTTAAAGGGACAGGGAAGCGGCGACACGAAGTCCAGGCTTCCGGTTGAACCGCGTTTCAGAAAGCTCCCGCGCGGGACCTCGATGACGACCTCGACCTCGGGCGGCGGCTGACTCCTGGAAGACATGGGTCAATTGTAGTGCGCTGAGAACCACCGCGTGCCCCGCCGGTGTCAGGTCCGTCGGGCCCACGCCGGTATGCCCGCGCGGAGCTACTCGGTGGTCGCACTGCGCTCGAGCGCCCGGCTGCGCGCGAACCGCTGGTAACTCCAGCCCTTCTCATAGGCGCGCTCCAGGACCAGGCCACAGGCGTTGAGCATGCGTTGGCGCTCCAGTACCGCGTCGGTCTTGAAGACCGTCTTCCCGGCCTCGTCGGCATACAGCAGTGCCGGCACGCGGCTGAATTCCTCGCGCGCGAACCAGGCGGCCCCTGTGGTCGGCCGACCGTCGGGCCCCAGGACCGGTGTCTCGGTATCGCTGGCGTCCAGTCTGACCACCTCGAAGCGCTGCAGCAGCTGGCGTACCTCCGGCAACGCGAGGACGTCGGCATGAAAGGCCTCACAGGCGGCGCAGCCAGGCGCCTCGAAGATCACCAACAGCGGTTCGGCGGCCGGGAAGTCCACGCGCGACAGCGCATAGGGCGGCCGCGCAAACAGCGGATCGTCGCGCAACGGTGCGGCCGCGGCGTCACCCTTTGCCGACGGTGGTAGGCGGGCCGCCAGATAGTCTCGAAAAGATACCTCGGAATGATGCCGGCCGATCAGGTAATCCAGGATATGGCCGAAGCGCTCGGGCGTCTGATAACCGATCGCGCGGAACATCAGCTCGCCGTCGGGGCCGAAGAACAGCAGCGTCGGGGCCATCCCGGCCTTGTGCCGTTCGGCGAACGCCTTGATCGGCAGGTCATCGCCGGACATGTCGGTCATCTCGACATCGTCGAATATCTCCAGCCCAATGGCGACGAAATTGTCCTGCACGCGTCTGGCGGTCGCCGGATCGCCCAGGCTGGTGCGGATGAACTCGGCGCAGTAGGTACAACCCTGGGTGGTGAACAACACCATGATGCCGGTCTTGCCCTTTGCCCTGACCGTCTCCAGGTCTGTCTCGAGGTCGATGAGCCCGGGCGACATCCAGGCAGGGTGTGCGATATGCCGCGGACCGTCCTCGATGCCCGCCACGACGGAACCGCACAGCAGCGCGATCAAGGCCAGCACCCGCATCGCGCGAGACCTGTGGTTGGCAATCTTGCTGCTTGTCACGCTGTCACTCCTCTGTATCCGCGATTGTAGATCAGCCCAAAAGGGGTCGGTGACAAACGCTTCCCATTCTCATTAAACCCCAGAACCCTGCATACTTGAAGCGGCCCACTAAAATCACCCGAAAGTCCAAAACGGACATCTCAGCGAGAGGAGATTGCAATGCCACGCAAACCCAGGATGTACCTGGCGGGTGTCCCTTGCCAGGTCGTGCAGCGGGCAAACAATCATGGAGCCTGTTTCTTCACTGCAGACGACTACCGTATCTAGCAGGATCTTCTGCGCGACGCCTGCCGGCAATATCGGGTATGGGTGCATGCCTATGTGCTGATGGCGAACCGCATCCAGCCACTAGAGATTCGGTCCATAGAACCCGAAATGCGTTGGCGTTTTCCATGCCACTGGGCAATGATCGGCTAAAGAAGCAGATCGAGCGCGTGCGCGGTCAATCGACTGGTCAGGCATAAGGTGGGCGTCTGACCGGTGTAATGGAGGCAGAATGCGAATGATTGGCAATTGTCACCGACCCCTTTTCTTTTTCCTTTGAATATCAAGGTCCTGGGTTCCGGTGCGGGCGGTGGGTTTCCGCAGTGGAACTGCAACTGTGAGCTGTGTGCCGGTGTGCGCGCGGGCACGCTAAATGCGCAACCGCGCACCCAGTCCTCGATCGCGATCTCCAGCGACGGCGTCGACTGGCTGCTGGTCAATGCCTCGCCGGATATCCGTCAGCAGATCCTGGCCTTTCCGGCCCTGCAGCCGGGCCGTGCCCGGCGCGATACCGGCATCCGCGCGGTGTTGTTGATCGACAGCCAGATCGATCACGCCACCGGTCTGCTGATGCTGCGGGAGAACGACAGACCGCTGGAGCTTTATTGTTCGCGCATGGTGCAACAGGACCTG
>JASFJQ010000354.1:0-3525 GCA_050121305.1 Chromatiaceae bacterium | reverse complement strand
ATGCTGACAAACGTTTGAAAAATCCTGCGAAATCGGACCGTACCGAGGGATTTTAGAGTTGCCAAAAAAGCGAAGGTAATTGAATGCTTTTATTGTATAAATTGGCGGAGAGGGAGGGATTCGAACTCCCGATACTTCATATGATTTCAATGTCTTACACAGGCATCTTGTCTAGATCGTGTCTAAAGCGCCCCGTCGTCTGTGGCGCTCTCCATCTCGTCCGCGCTTGCCAAAATTGCTGAGTGCGTACATTTGGCGTACACTCGCGCAAAAGTCACAAGTGGGACGCACGAATGGCCAAAACCGAAACCGCAAAACAGGAACGTATGCATATCCGTCTCGACGCCCCTTCCAAGCAAAAGTTGGAGCGTGCGGCCGCCTATGCCCACAAGAGCCTGTCAGAATTCGTGCTCGGCCAGGCACTGCATGCAGCCGACGAGGTGATCCAAGAACACGAAACCGTAGTATTGGATGACGCGGATTGGGGCGTATTCCTGGATGCCCTTGATAATCCTCCCAAGCCGAACGCCAAACTCAGGAAGGCCTTCGCCGAGCACAAGAAGCGCGTCCAGCGGTAAGAGACCAACCGTTTGGACCTCATCATCACCCCGCTCGGCAAACGACACGACCGGAAGAATTTCGACTGCGGCGAGGCCACCCTCAACCTCTACCTTAACCGCTACGCCAATCAGGATATCCGTCGGCGGGTCAGTCGCGTCTTTGTGGCCTCACCGCCAACTGAACTGCAACGCGTTATCGGGTACTACAGCCTTAGCGCCGGTAGCCTCGCCGCCGCTGATCTTCCGGATGAGTTTCGGCGCCGGCTTCCCAGGTATCCTGTCCCGGCAGCACTCTTGGGTCGGCTCGCCGTCGACAAGTCTCAGCAAGGTCAGGGGCTAGGCGCCATCTTGATTGCGGATGCCCTGCAGCGGATCGCAATGGCAGGCCAGGTGATGGCGGTCTACGCCGTAATGGTCGATGCGCTGGACGAAAGCGCAGCCGAGTTCTATCGGCAGTTCGGTTTCATCCCCCTGCCCAGTCAACCGCTCAAGCTATTTCTTCCGATGGATACCGTGACCAAATCGGTTGAATGACGTATCGCTGCCCAAACTTAGAACGGGACTTATTCTCGGCTAGCTGAGCCACTCCAGAATCGAAATCGAGGGTACTCACGAGACATCAACTTGCGGCGAACGTGCTGGCAACTGCTTGAAAGGTCCTGCGAAATCGGACCGTATCGAGGGATTCTGAGGTTGCTAAAAAATCTGGCTTAACTCGCTGTTTTTATAGTATAAATTGCCAGAGAGGGAGGGATTCGAACCCCCGATACTTTGAATAATTTCAATTGTTTACAAAGGCACCGTGTCCAGATCGTGTCGATCACTAAGCCGTAACCTCGTTCATCAGGCACAGGTGTTCCAGCTCGCCGCCGAAGTCAGTCGTTCTCGTGTTGCTTGCACTCTTCCAAGCTCTTCGCTATCTTTTTACAGTTTAAACATGTTTTTCCATGCCTATTTGGAGACATCCATGAGTGCAACCCCGTCACAGATCTCAGCGACGATCTCCGCGACAACCAAAGAGAGGCTGGACCGATTTACCGAGAGCCACGGCCTGAAGAAGAACTTCGTGGTCGAACAGGCGTTGCTGTTCTTCATGGAAGCACGCCGCGAACTACCGGACGAAGCGCTCGTGCCGGCCCGGATTGTTCTGGAGGAGGAAGGCTTCGATCGCGTTCTCGCGATGCTCGCCGAGCCCCCGGCTCCGACGGAAGGCCTTCGGGAACTGATGCGTGCCGACAGCGATTGAGATCCGCCCCCTCCGCACTGACGACGACCGAAGTGCCTTCACCTGCGGACAGCCCGATCTTGATCGCTTCTTCCAGCACTACGCCGGACAGAACCAGTTCAAGCTGCACTTGGCGGTAACATACGTTGCAGCATCAGACAGCCGGATTCTCGGTTTCGCGACCGTGGCTGCGTCGAGCCTAGAGCGTAACCGTCTCCCGTCCGCAAGATTGCGACGCCGTCTTCCCGGCTATCCGCTGCCGGTACTGCGGCTTGCCAGACTCGGTGTCCATTCTCGAGTGCAAGATAGCGGAGTAGGCCGTGTGCTGCTGCGGCACGTCCTTGGACTGGCCCTCGACCAACGTGACCAGCTCGGTTGCGTTGGCGTCGTGGCCGATGCGAAACTGGACGCAATCGCCTTCTATGCGCGTTACGGCTTCGTGCCGCTCGAAGGTGTTCGCGAAGGCGCGCTCCACGGTGATCCCTCTCCGATGTTCCTCGCTATTTCGACTATCGCCCAGTCCAGCGCGAAGTAGACGGTCAGCCATCAACTGCGACGGCTGCTCGTGGGTTGGTCATTTGCATCACCCGCCACGGCGCGGGGGCGTACGAAACTCGCGCTGCCGATGACGATCGATGACATGGATATCCCAGGCTTCAAGCTTCGTGCGCTGAAAGGGAAAGACAGAGGCCGCTGGTCAATCTGGGTGAACGGAAACTGGCGCATCACGTTCGAATTCCGTGACGGTCATGCCTATGTATTGGATTACGAGGTCTACCACTGATGCCTATGCACAACCCACCGCACCCCGGCGAATTCATTCGCGAAGTCTACCTGGAGCCCAACGGCATCACGGGTAGGCGACTTGCAACAAAGCCCGGGGTCTCCCCTTCCACACTGAATCGGCTACTCCAAGGCACTAGTGGCATAAGCCCTGAGATGGCGCTGCGTCTGTCCAAAGCACTGGGGTGCTCACCCGAGAGTTGGCTGGTCATGCAGGATAACCATGACCTTTGGCAGGCCCGACAAACAGTAGATCTCGATGCCGTGGAACGCGTTGATTTTCGCGCCGCCGGATCGCGCCCGGTCAAGATTTAAAGCTTAGGGGCACTCGTGCCCGATTTCGTCCAGAGTATCTGCGACAGGCGATATCCGCTTTATTCAGGAGCGGACATTGCCGCGGCGGCCAACTAAAGGCGGCGGTGCGTAGCGAGCAAACGAATCGACCAATCACTGAAAGCAGGTACTCGGTGAGGCCAGCCGTCTCGCGTCGTTTAGAAGATTGAACACTGAGAACCCCTTGCTCGCCCATCGGCGAACCTTCCCCCAGATCAGTGACCCATCCAGGGCTGATACCAAGTCTATTCACATCAGAGATTAGCTGGCGTCATCATCGAGAAGCCGAGATGAGCAACCTTCGGGTGCACGCAAGAAGCTGCCATGCCGGACCAAGCAAAAATCATGTCTAGAATCGTGGTCGTCTCGGCGCAATCTGAGACGACAACTTGCACCGAGGTCCTGGCAACTGTTTGAAAAGACCTGTGAAATCAGGCCGTATCGAGGGATTCTAGGGTTGCTAAAAAATTGGACTTAACTAGTTGTTTTTATTATATGAAATGCGGAGAGGGAGAGATTCGAACCCTCGATACTTCAAATGATTTCAATGCCTTACATAGGCTTCGTGTCTAGAGCGTGTCTGAACGATTGGAGAATCAGGCCACCTTTCGGCGCGCTTCCCAC
>JASFJQ010000353.1:0-3529 GCA_050121305.1 Chromatiaceae bacterium | reverse complement strand
CGCATCCCGCCGTTGGCCGTGCCATAGGCCAGTAGATCGAGGTCTTCCTCAAGCGCCAGCACATTGATGCCCCAGCCGTTCTCCACCGGACTCCGTAGATAGCGCGCACGGCGGATGTCCCACAACCGAATATGGCCATCGCCGCCGGCGCTATAGAGCGACAGGCCGTCCTTTGTGAACTGGGCCGCGTTGACGGGGCCGTCGTGACCGCGCAGAAACGCCAGATTCTCGAATGCCGGCACGGACCACAGCCCCAGGGTATGGTCCCAGCTGCTCGAGGCGAGCCGCTGACCGTCTGCTGAGAATGTCAGATGCACAACCTTGGCGGTATGCCCGGTCAATACCTTGGGTACCGGCGCCGGCGTCTCGTCGAGCAGCTGATCCATCCGCCAAACGCGCAGCGTCCGGTCATCGCCTGCGGTGACCAAGTAGCGCCCATCGGGCGAGAACGCCGCGGCATTCACGGCCGCCTCGTGACCGACCAGGGTGCGCCGTTCGGAGAAGTCTGGGACCGACCAGAGCACCGCGGTGTAATCAAAACTGGTGCTTACCAGCCAGCGACCGTCGGGAGACAGGGCCAAGCCCTTCACCGGGCCGCCATGCGCGGTGTATTGCTCGAAGGCTGTCGCCGACATGGCGTACAGTGACCCGAGCATCACTAACACCGCAGTCAGCCCGGCCCGCTCCCGAATCGATTTAGTCTCTGCGCAAAGCAATCGGAACATGGCTCCCCTCTAACGCGTCTTTGTTTTGGCGGCTGGTTTGTGCTGCCCGACCCCGGTCCGCGTTGGCGTCAGACGATGAGTATAGCCCCGGGTCGCTGGTGTATCTGCCCGACACGCGCCCGCAGACCGGCGGGTGAGCCGCTGCCACGCCGTCATATTGACGTCATGTCCGTCCCTATACTCAGCAGGCGATAGACGGCCGGAGCGTCCGGTTCGCGGCTTGAAAAGGAGGCGTATTAGTGTGGGAAGGTTTTGCCGTCGCGAGCATCTCGCTCACGGTCGGGGGTTTCTTGGTCCGGCACCGCGCACGCCGGCGCCGGCTCTATCGCGAGCTGGCGTCGATACGTCGCGCCCTACCTCAGGCCGAGGGCCGGCTGCTGGACCTGGAAGGGGCGCCTAAGGGGGCCAGTGGCGCCTTTTCGGACCTGCCTCTGGCCCGCGCAGCGGGCGTCTTGACCGGTGCGGGGGTCGAACAGCTCGCCGCCGAGGCCCTGGCCAATCGGTCGCGGGTGGAGCGCAGTTACATACCGACCCACAAACAGGGCGGTACGGTCTCCTATGAAGTCATTCATCGTCATGCCCCGCTGGCACTGGCTGTCTATCATTCGGCGGCGTTCAGCGGGTGGTTGTCGGGTATCGTCGGCGCCGCGGTGGGGCCGACCGCCGACCATGACCAGAGCTCCTGCTCGTTGCTCGTCTACACCGAGCCCGGCGACCACATCGACTGGCACTATGACCACAATTTCTACCGCGGGCGCCACTTCACGGTCTTGATCTGTTTGGCCAACCAGGGCGCGCAGGGTGGGCCCTCGGCCAGCAGGCTGCTGTGGCGGGATCTACGGGGAGACGGACACGAGGCGGCCCTCGCGGCGGGAGACCTGGTGGTATTCGAGGGGGCACGTATTCGACACAAGGTCACCCCGTTGGCCGCGGGGGACCTGCGGGTGATGCTGAGCATGACCTTCGCGACCGATCCACGCATCGCCCGGGGCCGGGAGCTGGTGCGACGCATCAAGGACACCGCGTTCTATGGCATCCGGGCGCTTTGGGACTAGTTCCCGCGCAAGAAGGCAGCGATCCGACGCGCTGATAAGGCCCGGCCCGTTGCCGGCGCCGTCTGGAGCTCGGCGTCCGTCGCACCGTCCCGCTGTGTAGGTGGCGCCTGGACGCCCCACTCGATCAGTTCCATGCGACCGTCGGCGTGTTCGACGATGGCGGTGCAGCTGTCGACCCAGTCGCCGCAGTTGAGGTAGCGGATACCGTCCAGTTCCTTGATCGCGGCGGCATGGATGTGCCCGCAGATCACCCCGTCCACGCCGCGCTGCCGTATGCGATGGACCACCGATTCCTCGAAGTCGAAGATAAAGCTCACCGCGGACTTGACCTTGCGCTTGGCATAACCGGACAGCGACCAGTAACCGCTGATGCCCAGACGCCGCCGTATCCAGCTCGACAGGCTGTTCAGATGCACCACGAGGCTATAGGCCCGGTCACCCAGCAGCGCGATCCAACGGTGGTACTTGGTGACCTGATCGAATTCGTCGCCATGGATGAGCAGATACCGCCGCCCGTCGGCCGCGGTATGGATCAGCTCTTGCTCGAGGCGGATCTCGCCGAAGCTGGTGCCGACGTATTCCCGCAGGGCCTCGTCGTGGTTACCGGGGATAAACACGACCTTGTCGCCATGGCGGGCCCGCCGGAGGATCTTCTGTATCACGGTGTTCTGGGCCGTGGACCAGAAGATGCTGCGGCTCATGGCCCAGAAGTCCACGATATCGCCGACCAGGAATAGGTGCTCGGACTCGAAATCGCGCAGAAAGTCGAGTAGTCGCTCGGCCTTGCAGGCCCGCGTCCCCAGGTGGATGTCCGAGAGGAAGATCGAGCGCACGCTTGGCATGAGGGTCACTCCATAGTGTTCAGGGAATGCGTTGGGTGACGGGCGTTGTCCGCGGCCGGTTTGCGTCCGACGAAGACGTAATACGGCACTCGGACCCCCGGCAGATAGGGCATCCGGGCCCGGCGTTCATGCAGCACATGGTCTGGGAGCAGGCGGCGCAGGCTAGCTAGATGGCGCGGGTCCAGATGGACGCCGTCGTGCCTGAACCAGCGTGGCCAGAACCAGCGGGTCAGCGCGTCGTGCCGAGACAGGCCTGGGGTCGGCCGGGCCTCGGAGACATAGAAGTCCACGACACCCAACAGCCCCCCGGGCTTGAGCATGGACAAGGCATTGTCCAGCGCACCCTCCCAGTCCGGGATCATGCTCAGGGAATAGGAGAGGTAGACCACATCCACCGGGCGAGCCGGGCGGTAGGTGACCGCATCGGCCTCGACCACGCGCACGTTGTGCAGGCCTTCGGTGCGGCGGCGTGCCTGGGCGAGCAGGGCAGGGCACAGGTCCACCAGTTCCAGGCTCTTGAGGGTCGCGAGGCGCTCCCCGAGAAACTCCAGGTTACGCCCGGTGCCGGCCCCCAACTCCACCGCCTCGGTCCCAGGGGCCGGCGCCAGCAGGGTCATCAGCTCGTCGCGGCCGCGCAGCAGGCGTTCGCGGAAGGTGTCGTAGTGTTCCGCTTGGGGCCCGTAGAAGGCCTGGAGGCGCTCGGCGTGGCTGCCCTTGGTGCGTTGGCCGCGGACCAGGCTAAGCAGGATCCGGGCATCGCCTCGACCCACCCTCAGGCCACCACATCGGCAATGTGAAAGCCGGCATAGGTGTGTACGCGGTCCAGACGCTGCAGCTCCTGGGCCATGGCCTCGTTGAAGTGAAGCCGTTCATGGAGTCGGCTCCGTTCACGGCCGACCTCGATCAG
>JASFJQ010000352.1:0-3530 GCA_050121305.1 Chromatiaceae bacterium | reverse complement strand
GATCCCATGGTGCAGAAGCGCATGCACGTGCTGTGGAAGCACAGTGCGCAGATCGCGGCGATCTGTTTCGTGCTGGCGCGCGAGGTCAAGGGCATGCAGCCCGAAGAGGCGCTATTGATCGGTCTGGTGCACGACGTCGGTGCCATCGCCATTCTCAACTACATCCAGAAGTATCCGGAATTGGCGCAAGACGAGGTGGCACTGGAGGAGACCATTGACCGTATGCGCGGCGAACTGGGTTCGATGATACTGCGCAAATGGAACTTCCCGCCGGCCGTGGTCGCTGGTGCCCGCGACGCCGAGAATTGGCTGCGGCGGCATGATCGTGGCGCGGACTTCACTGACCTTCTCGTCGTTGCACAGGTCCACGAGCGGCTGCGCAAGCACCAGCTCGATGGTCTGCCGCCAATGGAGAAGATATCCGCCATCCAGCGGGTGCTTGGCGACGATGCCACGCCAGAGCGCAGCCTGGAGATACTCCACGCGGCCAAGTCGCAGGTCGACGAGATGCGCAGCGTGCTGAGGGGTTAGCACAACGAGTCCGCGCCGTCATGGCGAGGGTATCGAGGGCCGCAGCAGGAAATCGTCGAGATATGCAGGCGAGTGGCCGGCTTGGTAAGTTCGGTAGCACTCAGTCGATCCACAAGCGTCATCGGCAAGGCTCGCGAGCGCCGGACTAGCGTTCAACATTCAAGCGAGCGAAACACAGGCGATGGCGCTTGTGGACCGGCCCGATTTATCAAGCAGCCCACTCGTTCGTAGTTGCTGCAGGCGAGCGACTATTCAGCCGTTGCTGATCAATCCCCGGATCTCGCGCACGTCCGCCTCGGCCTCTTCGAGGATGCTCAATGACTGATGCGGTGACAATTGGCCATTGGCCAACTTGGCATAGGCGGGGACGCTATCGATGTGGGGCAACTCGGGCTGTCGCGGGCTGCCGATGAGTGCATGCAGCTGAGCGAGGATGACAACATCGGAGTTTTCCGGGATCGCGCTACCGATGCGGAACCAGTTCTCCGCATTCTTTACCACGTCCTCGAACTCGTCCTGCAAACGCCACTGGTTGAGCGTCAGTACCCCAACCTCGATGCGCAGGCTGTCGATCGTGTAATTGAGTACCTCTTCGCGTTGGGCCAGCACGGAAAACTGGTTCACGCCCCCGATAATGGCGACGGCCCCGATATCATGCACCAGTCCGGCCAGCAGCGCCTGTTCCGGATCGATACCCGGGGTCTCGCGCCCCAACACGTAGCAGAGTGCGGCCACATGCGCGGAGTGCTGCCACAACGCCTCCATGTGTCTTTTGAGAACGCCGGAATTGATCTTGAAGATACTCTTCAGCAGACAGCTGTAGACCAGGCTTCTGACCTTGTTGCGCCCAAGGCGCGCGGTCGCCTGCTGGATGCTGGAAATCTTGCTCAAACCACCGAAGGCCGCACTGTTGACCACGCTGATGACGCGCGCCGTAAGCGCCGGATCGAGCTGGATCAGTCGGGCGATGTCGTCGTTGGCGTTGTCGGTGTCGTCGATCGCCTTGCCGATCTTGATTGCCAGGTCGGGCAGACTCGGCAGTTCACACTGCTGTTTCCTGAAGTAGGCGCGCAAGGCCTCCAGCGCTTCCGCTTCTTCCGTGGTCAAGTCCGGCCGGACCAGCGGGGTATGGTTGCCGATGGTGCTTCCGGTCTCGACCGACAGCGGCACCGTAAGAAAGGCGCAAGGCTCCGCCGCATACAGGGTTGCTATATCGGGCTTGAGCGGTATCGGATAGCGGGCCTGGGCGGTGCCGGCCTTTATCAGCAGTACATAGTCGGTATGGGTCTGGACCTGAACGCTGCCCCGCTCAAGGAATACGCGTCGATCTGTGGGCAGTTGGCTGGTCAGCAGCCCGGTCTTGACCTGGATTCGGTCGACCAGGTTGGCCGCCACCTCGAGTTCGGCCGGGCCAAGCTCGGCGTAGGGGCCCAGCGCAGACAAGGCTGCAAGTGTGGTTATATCTTCTTTGGCACTGCGGCCGAGCAGTTTTCCAAACACGCTGGTCATTCCATAAACTGTCCGACCAGACCGCTATCCGGGGTGCAAGCGGCCTGGGCAGAGTGTTATTTTGCTAGCCGGTAACCTGTCGCAAACGGCTGCCGCGTCGGGCTTGCAGTCTGCAGACGCTCGATTGCGCCCGTTGCGACAGGGTTCTCGGAATCGCCCCTGTCATGTCACTAACGGCAGCGCCAACAGGTTCTTTATGGACATTCGGATCATTCCCGTTACCGCGTTTGAGCAGAACTGCTCACTGCTGTGCTGCGAATCGAGTAGGAGGGCAGCGGTCGTGGACCCCGGTGGCGAACCGGAACGCATACTCGCCGCGGCGGCCGATGCTGGCATGCACCTGGAGAAGATCCTGGTAACGCACGGGCATTTCGATCATGTCGGTGCGGTGGCCAGGATGGCGCGCGACCTGGCGCTGCCGATCGAAGGCCCGCACCCGGACGATCGCTTTCTGCTCGATACCGTCCCGCAGTGGTGCAGCCAGTTCGGATTCCCGCCCGGTGAGGCCTTTGTGCCGGACCGCTGGCTCCAGGACGGGGATGCAGTGCAGTTCGGGGATCAGCTGCTGGAGGTGCGCCATTGCCCAGGGCATACGCCCGGCCACGTGATCTTTTTTCATCGCGCCGAACGGGCGGCCATCGTAGGGGATGTCATCTTCCGTGGTTCCATCGGTAGGACCGATTTCCCGCGCGGTGACCATATGACGCTGCTGACCTCGATCCGTGATCGCATCTGGCCGTTGGGTGACGATGTGACCCTGTTTCCCGGGCATGGTCCAACCACCACGGTGGGTGAGGAGAGGGCGCATAATCCCTTTCTGCAGGGTCCCTACGGTTGAGTCCGTCGGCAGACTGCTGGCGCGTCATAGCGAGACCCGCAATCCGTCCACTCAGAACTCAGAAATGCACCGGCGCCGGTAGCCTGCCGTGCAGCGACGCAAGCAGGTCTTCGAAACGTGCCGTTACCTTGAGTGCCAGCAGGTCGTCGGCGCGCGTCCGGCCCGGGTTGATCGCCACGATCGGGATGCCGTGCTCGGCGGCCAGGCGGCAGAAGCGGAAGCCCGAATAGACCATCAGGGACGAACCGACAACCAGCAGCGCGTCGGCCTCTCGCAGTGCAGCGATCGCATGGTCGACACGCGCGCGTGGAACCGTCTCTCCAAAGAACACCACGTCGGGCTTCAATATTCCACCGCATTGTGGACATGTCGGGACCCGGAAAGCGCTGAAATCGACGGCGTCAACGCAGGCATCGCCATCCGGCGCGAGCGCCGCGGTGAGCCCGGCGAAGCCTGGGTTGAGCGCGGCCAGATGACGCTGGAAATCGTCGCGGTCGAGGTGCAGAGCGCACTCGAGACAGATCACCTGATCGAGCCGGCCATGCAGGTCTATCACCTGTTGCGACCCGGCGTCCTGGTGCAGGCGGTCTACGTTCTGTGTCACCAGCTGGGTTATCAGGCCTGCGGCCTCCCAGTCGGCCAGCGCATAGTG
>JASFJQ010000351.1:0-3532 GCA_050121305.1 Chromatiaceae bacterium | reverse complement strand
GGCGAGCGCCGATGACGATCAGGTGCAATCCCATGCGAGCATTCGCGCCGCGGCCGAGGAGCACGTCCTCGCCCAGGCCGACAGGTTTGCCGGCGAACCCGAGGTCAGCGTCCGCGGTCTGGACAGCCGCCTCAGGCTCACGGCCTGCGACGAGCCGCTCGAGACCTACGACTCGCCGAATGGCCTGAACGGCGGCCGTGGGGTGGTCGGTGTGCGCTGCAATGGCGCCAAGCCGTGGAAGATCTATGTCCCGGTGCATGTCGCATTGATGGAACACGTGGTCGTCAGTCGTCGCCCGCTGGTCAAGGGACAGGCGCTGGGCGAAGAGGACCTGACGCTCAGCGAAGTCGACACCTCGGAACTGCGCAAGGCCTATTTCTCCCGCATCCAAGATGTAGTGGGTCTGCGCGCCAAACGTTCGGTCGCTAGCGGCACCACGCTGCACGCCGGACTGCTGCAACGCGCCAAACTGATCAAGCGCGGCGGACAGGTCGACATCGTCTCGATAATCGGCGGTCTCCAGGTCAGGATGCGCGGCAAGGCCCTGGCCGATGGCGGTCGCGGCGACCGTATCCAGGTGGAGAATCTCAGCTCCGGACGGGTGGTCAGCGGCACTGTGGTCAGCAGCGGCGTGGTGCATATCCTAAACTGACCATGAGGCCGTACCGGCTTCACGTCCGAAACGACTAATTTCGGAATGAATTTCACGACTTAGGCTCGCCGAATAAAGTCCGTCAAAAGTCGGACGATACAGGAAGCGTGCAACCAACGAAGGTGTGAAATGGGCATCGAAATCAATGGAAACAGCGGGCGACCGCCGCAAGAGGCCGTTGAAGCCAGCCAGTCGCAGGCGACAACGGGCCAGCGGGCCGGCCAATCCAATGCCGGCGCCAAGAACGCCCCGACGGGCGACCAACTGCAGCTGTCGAATCAGGCCGCGCAGCTCAAGGCCCTCGAGGCCGAGATCGCCGAACTGCCGGTGGTCGACACCCAGCGGGTCCAGGATGTGCAGCGTACGCTGGCGACCGGGTCATTCGAGATTCAGCCGGCGCGCGTGGCCGACAAGATGCTGAGCTTCGAGGCGGGCCTCGGTAAGGCCGAGTAGGCGTGGACCGCAGTCAGCTCATCAAGGCCTTCACCGCGACCGTCCAGGCGAGCCTGCATGGTCTGCAGTCGCTCGAGCCGGTACTCGAGCAGGAACTGGCCGCGCTAAGCCGCCGCAATGCTGCCGCACTCGACCGCATCGTCGCCGGCAAACTCGAGCTGCTGCGCCAGATCGAACACAGCGTCCAGGCGCGTGACCGCCTGCAGGAGGTCGGTGGCTTCGCACCCGGCCTCGAAGGCGGCAGGCAGCTGGTCGAGGCCTTCGACCAGGACGCGCTGACGGCGGAATGGGGCGCCCTCGTCGCACTCGCACAGCAGATCGCGGTGCTCAATGACCGCAATGGCCAACTCGCGGTGCAGGGGCAGCGCGCGACCCGCGCCGCGTTATCGATCCTGACCGGCCGCCAAGATCGCCAGGACACCTACAGCACCCTGCGTCGCGGCCGCGACGCCGTCGCACGCTACTCCCTCGGCAAGGTCTAGCAAGACTGTCGGACCTAACACTCTTTGACTGCAGATCTGACCGATCTCCTGCCGCGGGGGGATGATCTCGCCTGAGCGGCGGCATTACATCGCTAGCGGCATCGGGTAACATTTGCAGATCAAAAGGTGCCACCGGATGCTCATGCACCACGACGGTTGGCAGCACCATAGATCTGCACAACTCTTTCCGCCCCCGTAGCTCAGCAGGATAGAGCAACCGCCTCCTAAGCGGTAGGTCGGACGTTCGAATCGTCTCGGGGGCACCATTTTCCTCTCGTAAGGCAGGGCCCGGCCGCCGTGGAAATCTGGCAGATCTTCGTTCTCGCCCTGGTGGGCGTGCTCGCCGGCTGGCTCAATGTGATGGCCGGTGGCGGCTCGTTGCTGACCGTGCCGGTGATGTTGTTCATGGGGGTCCCGGGGCCGGTCGCCAACGGCACCAACCGCATCGCCATCCTGGCCCAGAGCATCACCGCGGTGACCGCCTTCCGCCGGCGCGGCTTCGCGGACTTCCGCCTCAGCCTGGGCCTGGCCAGTGCCGCCGCCCTCGGTGCGGTCGGCGGTGCCTCGGTCGGCGTACAGCTGGCCGGCGAGTGGTTCGACCGCGTCCTGGCACTGGTGATGATCGGAGTCATGATCCTGATGGCGACCGGCCGCGACAAGATCAAGCCGGTCAGCGGCGAGGCCCAGGCGGGAAACCTGCTGCTCGGTCATATTTTGATGGTCGGCGCCGGTTTCTGGGGCGGCTTCATCCAGATCGGCGTCGGCTTCATCCTGATGCCGATACTGCACCGCGTGATGGGGCTCGACCTGGTGCGGGTGAACATGCACAAGGTATTCATCGTGCTGGTCTACACCCTGGTCGCGCTGGCGGTCTTCGCCTCGCAGCTCGAATTGCTGTGGTGGACCGGGCTGGGCCTGGCGGTCGGCAACTCGATCGGCGGCTGGCTCGGGGCTCACACGACCGTCACGCATGGCGAAACCCTGATCCGCCGGGTGCTTTACCTGGCACTGTCAGCCTTTATCATCAAGCTGTTATTTTTCTAGCACGCCACCCGACGGGCGGGGATCCCCCGGCACCCGCCCTCCCGATCGAGACCGACCATGCGTTCTGCCGAGAGACCCTGAGTTGTCACCGCTGCGTGTTGCCAGCCTGCTCGCGGCCGGACTGCTTGGCGCCTGCATGACCGTCGCTGATCGACCGGATCCGCCGGCCTTTGCCGAGACCGCCGGCTTCAGTGCGCCGCCCCCCGCCGCCGACGCTGAGGCGGTGGCCGAGGGTCTGTGGTGGCGCAACGCGGTCGCGACTGGCATCTCGACGCTGTTGGAGCAGGCGCTGCGCCGAAACACCACCCTGCGTGAGGCACAGGGCACGGTGCAGGCCGCGCAGGCACGACTTGCACAGGCCACGGCCGATCGCGGCCCGACCCTGACGGTCTCTGCGGACCTGCGCGGCCAGAAGGTCTCCGACGGCGACCGGACCGACAGCCGCTCTATCGGCGTCGACGGCGATCTGCCGCTGGATGTCAGCGGCGCATTGGCGAATCGTGAAGACGCGGCGGCACAGGCCCTGTTGGCCGATATCGCGGATGCCCAGCAGCTGCGATCGGACCTGGCGCGCGACTTCCTGATCGCGGTGATCGAGGCGGCCGAGGCCAGCCAGCGCGCCGCCCTGCTGGACGAGCAGATCGAGGTCTCGCAGACCCTGCTGCGGCTGATCGAGCTGCGCTTCACCCAGGGCCTGGCATCGAGCGTCGACGTGCTGCAGCAGCGCGACGAACTGGCGGGGCTGCGTCAGCAGATACCGATCGCACAGCTCGATCGCAGCCTGGCGGCCAATCGGCTGCGGCTGATCGCCAGCCGGACGCCGGACGAGCCCGCACTACCGCTGCTCGACCGCCTGCCGACGGTGCAGGCCGGTTTCCCGACGCTGCGCCCTATCGATCTG
>JASFJQ010000350.1:0-3553 GCA_050121305.1 Chromatiaceae bacterium | reverse complement strand
TCCGGATGATCTGCTGATACTGGGCCTCGACAACACCTGGCGCGATACGGCGCATGCCGTGGTCGGCAACTGGATGGGGCTGGTCTACCAGACGACCCACCGCGACCCCCGCAAGCTGTTCATGGACGGGGTGGATCCGAATGATCCACTGCAGCTGGGCCGGCGTTGAGGCCGCGCAGGTCAAGATCTCATTTCTGAGACGCCGAAGACGACGCCTGACCTGGCAAGGGCCGCCCGCTGGGGTTATGCCTATTTGACGCCGCCACACTTGCCGGCGCCGCACTTGCCCTCCGGCATCCCGGCGCTGCCGCCACACTTGCCGGCGCCGCACTTGCCCTCGGGCATCCCGGCGCTGCCACCGCACTTGCCGGCGCCGCACTTGCCCTCGGGCATCCCGGCGCTGCCACCGCACTTGCCGGCGCCGCACTTGCCCTCCGGCATCCCGGCGCTGCCGCCGCACTTGCCGGCGCCGCACTTGCCCTCGGGCATCGCGGCGCTGCCGCCACATTTGCCGGCACCGCACTTCCCTTCGCTCTGGCTGCTGACGATCTGTGCATAGCCACCGTTGAGTTCCGTCAGGGCAAAGGGGTTGGCGGCGCTGGCGCCCCCGGTGATCAGCATCGAGCCCGTAAATGCCGCGCCAATCGCGGCCACAACGGGTTTCCTGAGTGTTTGGGACATAATTTCTCCTCGTGCGAGAGGTCCGTTCGGTGATCGAACGCCTATTGGCGGCACTCGCCATAGGGCAAAGGTTCCGGGGAAAGATTCCGTTGCGTGGCGTCTTTCGGTCCTTCCTGCCCCAGCGGCGTGCCTCCACTCCTCGGTACAAAACAGCCGATCCCCAACGCAGGTGAGACCGCCGGGGCGGCGCGGGTATTTCATTGCGCCAGCCGCTCCACGCACGCCAGATAGGCCTGCTCATCTGGCGCGGCACCCGATCGCTGCGCCTCCCACAGCACTGCGCCGAGACACTCCATGATCGCGTGTTCGGCCGCGTGGGGATCGCCCCGACTCAGGACCAGTCGTTGGTAGGCGGCACGTATGCCCGACGGACGATCGGCCCCGAGCTGCTCGCCGATGGTGATATGCATGCCCATGTGCAGCCAGGGATTGGCCTGACCCTGCTCAGGCCCATAGTCCTGGTGCAGCCGTTCCTCGTCCGCGAGGCAGGCGTGATACTCGGGATGCTGTGCGATAACCTCGGCGACCAGGCGTTCGAGCGGCTGCAGCGCCTGGCCGGCCAGACGCTTGTCCCAGCTGGTCAGAAAAAAGCGGCGAAGTTGTTCGCGGTCCTGTCCGAACATTTTGGTGACGGCCGATACGGGCTTCAGGGACTACCGCCATGCTGCCACAGCGGCCTGGCGCACGACGCGGACGCGCGGCGTTTAAACCATGGAATAAATGCAGCTTTGTCTAGTCGACCTTGCCGCGATATTCACACAGGTCCTCGATCAGACAGGCGCCGCAGCGTGGTTTGCGCGCCGTGCAGGTATAGCGACCGAGCAGAATCAGCCAGTGGTGCGCATCATGCAGAAATTCTCTGGGCACCAGTCGCAGCAGGCGCTGCTCAACCGCCAGGACGGTCTTGCCCGGCGCGATACCGGTACGGTTGGCGACGCGGAAGATATGCGTGTCGACAGCCATGGTGGGCTGTCCGAAGGCCGTATTCAGCACGACATTGGCGGTCTTGCGCCCGACACCGGGCAGGGCCTCCAGACTGGCGCGGTCTGCGGGTACCTGACCGGCATGTCGTTCGATCAGGATCTGGCAGGTCCGAATAATGTTCTCGGCCTTGCTGTTGAACAGGCCGATGGTCTTGATGTAGTGCTTGAGTCCGTCGACCCCGAGGGCATAGATGGCCTGCGGTGTGTTGGCGACCGGAAACAGCCGCGCAGTGGCCTTGTTGACGCCCTTGTCCGTGGCCTGCGCCGACAGGATGACCGCGATCAGCAGCTCGAATGGGCTCGCGTAGTTGAGCTCCGTCGTCGGGTGCGGATCGGCGGCGCGTAGACGTTCGAAGATGCGTTGCCGCTTGGCCCGGTTCATGCGGCCCGTTACCGTCGCGCCGCAAGGGGCCGGTTGCCGGGTCGCTGCACGGATCATACCCGGGCGGCAGAGGGCTCGCCGCGCGCTGCAGGTACCGCCTTGCGCCTGCTCAGCGACCTGTCGATGATGTTCTTCAACGCGATCATCATGCCGAGCCCCATGAACGCGCCAGGGGGCAGGATCATGATCAAGATACCAGGGTAGTCCTCGCTGACGGCCCAGCGCCAGTCGCGCGCCGCCTCGCCGAACATCAGGTGGGCGCCGTCGAACAGGGTCCCCTGGCCAATCAGTTCGCGGCTGCCGCCGAGCACCACCAGCGCGAGCGTGAAGCCGACGCCGATCGCCAGACCGTCGGCGAGCGCGCGCGGCACCGGGTTGCGCGAGGCGAAGGCCTCGGCGCGACCGATGATTGCACAGTTGGTGACGATCAACGGGATGAAGATACCCAGCACCTTGTACAGGCCGTGAAAGTAGGCATTCATCACCAACTCCACCGTGGTCACGAATGACGCGATGATGAGGACGAATACCGCCAGGCGGATCTCGGGACGAACCCAGTTGCGGATCACCGACACCGACACATTCGACAGTGTCAGGACCAGCGTCGTGGCCAGGCCGAGACCAAGACCGTTGATCAGCGTGTTGGACACGGCGAGCAGCGGACACAGGCCCAGCAGCGCGACAAGGGCCTGATTGTTGTGCCACAACCCGTCGAGGACGATCTTGCGATAGCCGTCTTCCATCAGCCGGCGCTCTCCTCTGGCTGCGGTTGCTCGAACAGCCGCAGCTTGTTTTCGTTGAAATACACCAGGCTGGCCTTGATGCCACGTACCACCGCGCGCGGGGTCACTGTCGCGCCCGTGAACTGGTCGAACTGGCCGCCGTCGCGTCTTACCGACCAGGCCGATTCCGGCGGATTGAGCAGCGACTTGCCGGCAAAATCAAGGATCCAGTCCGAACGCTCGACCTCGATCTTATCGCCGAGGCCCGGGGTCTCACGGTGTGCCAGCACCCGAGCGCCCGCCAGGGTGCCATCGTAACGCACTGCCACGATCAGGCGAATCGGGCCGCTGTAGCCTTGGGCGATCACCGGGCTTAGCACCGCGGCGACCGGTTGGCCGTCGCGTCGCCCGCGATATACCCGGGTCATTGTCGCGCCGAGCGCCTCGGGTGCAGAGACCTCGACCACGTCGATCAGCATGTCGTTATCGATCTCTGCCCGCGGCAGCATTTCTTCCAGCTGCTGCAGCAGGACCGCGCGCTCATTGCGCGCGATGCGCTCGGCGGTACCCTGGTGACTCAGCGCGACCAGGCCGGCACCCAGTACCCCGAACAGGCCGAGCAATACACTCGATATCACCGCCGGAAGACTACGCATCTTCATGCTCCCGCTGGCCGAAGATACGCGGCTGGGTGTAGTAGTCGATCGTCGGCGCGGCCATGTTGAGCAGCAGGACCGCGAATGCAACCGCATCCGGATAGCCGCCCCAGGTGCGGATAACAAAGA
>JASFJQ010000349.1:0-3559 GCA_050121305.1 Chromatiaceae bacterium | reverse complement strand
CGCCAAACAGCCCCTCGACCGTCGTCATCCGGTTGTAGCCCCAGTAGTACTCGGGCGGCGACAGATCTTCCGGACCGGAGCACCAGGCGCCACAACCGGTCGCGTGCGAACCCATGACGTAGGGTTCGGACGTGGTCAGTTCCGGGTTCTCGTACTTCGGGTCCACATCGGTCGCTGCCCACAGGACGGCCTGACCGACGGTCATGCCGAGGAAGTTGTGCCAGCCGATCTCCTCGAGGTGAGGATCCTGAAAGGCCTCCATCGTGACCATGTGGATCGGACCGCGACCGGCATTCACCTCATTGATGAACGCGTGGTTACGCAGGCAGGTCGGGATCGGACGATGGGTAAGGTGCGACGCCTCGATATCGAGGTAACGCTTGCCGACCATCTCTTCCAACGCCGGGAACCACTTGGACTCGTACTCTTCGCCGAGGCCATTCTGGGTGTAGGTCTTCAGGTGGAGGAAGTACGCACCGACCGGACCGTAGCCGTCTTTGAAGCGTGCCAGGACGATGCGGTTCTCCATCTGGGTCATCTTGGCGCCGGCACCGATCAGCAGGCCGTAGGCCGAGCCGGAAGACCAGGGTGCGTACCAGACACGACCCGCGCCTTCACCGACCGAGCGGGGCTTGTAGATGTTCGAGGCACCACCGGCGCCGACGATGACGGTCTTGGCTTTGAATACGTGGTAGTTGCCGGTCCGGACGTTGAAACCAACGGCGCCGGCGACGCGGTTCTCCTTGGCCTCGTCCATCAGCAGGTGGGTGACACAGATCCGGTTGAAGATCTTGTCGGCCGACTTTTTCGCGGCCTCCGCCACGATCGGCTTGTAGGACTCACCGTGGATCATGATCTGCCAGCGACCCTCGCGCTGGTAGGCACCGGTCTTCGGGTTACGCATCAGCGGCAGGCCCCACTCTTCGAACTGGTGGACCGCCGAGTCGACGTGGCGGGCCATGTCGAACAGCAGATCTTCACGGACCATGCCCATGAGGTCGATGCGTGCGTATCGGACGTGGTCTTCCGGGTTGTTCTCGCCGAACCGGGTACCCATATAGCAGTTGATCGCGTACAGCCCCTGCGCCACCGCGCCCGAGCGGTCGATGTTCGCCTTCTCGGCGATCACGATTTTCTTGTCTTGGCCCCAGTAGCGAGCCTCCCAGGCCGCACCGGTACCGCCGAGGCCAGCGCCTGCGACGAGGATGTCGATGCCGTCTTCAACGATTGTCTTGTAAGCCATCAGTAAGCCTCCACCCCTTCTACCAGTTTCAGACCATTGGACTTGAGGGTGTGGATGTCACCTTCGTCCATTCGGATGTACTTCGGCTCGTTGAACAGCAGCTGGCTGGCCCGCTGCTCCTCGGACGGCGCGGGGACGTCTTTCAGCTGCGGTATGTGCTTGCCCCACGGCTTGGTGGTGATCGGCGCCAGCAGATTCATGTCCTTTTTGCCGTTGCGGAACTTGATCCGCCAAGCGATGACGCCTTTCTCTTCATCCCGGATCACCCGGACCGAATGTCCGAGCGGCGCGAAGTCGGCGTAGCCGCGGACATCGATCGCGTGGTGGGGGCAGGCCTTGACGCACGAGTAGCACTCCCAGCACATGTTCGGCTCGATGTTGTAGGCGCGACGCGTGACCTTGTCGATGTGCATGATGTCCGAAGGACAGATGTCGACGCAGTGTCCGCAACCGTCACAACGGGTCATATATACAAATGTTGGCATGAGTTTCTCCTAACCTTTGTGACTGCGTGATCAATAGTGTTGGGGCTGTTCGCGTTTGATGCCCAGACCCATGTATTCCGGGTTGTCCCCCATGTACTCGGGGATGTCGGGATAACGGCTTTTCGTTTCGGCATCGCTCAGCGCGGGCACGTCCGGCAGGTTCTCCTGCGACCCGTCCGCCCTGGTCACTTTCTTCTGGTAAGCGGCAGCCGGCTTGAAAAACATGTGCGCGAATTTAGACCAAAGTACGGTACTGAACAATGTCGTGCTGGAGAGGATGAATAGGACAAAGAACAGGGTGGTCAGGCCGCCGGCACCCGCCGCCTGGAACAACGACCAGAGCAGGCCGAAGGTGACGGTGGCCAACATCGAGACGATGAAGATGTCGCCCTGGGTGAAGCGATACCAAACCTGGCCCTCGGCCGAGACGTCGACGCGGATCTTGAACCAGAACCAGTAGCCGCCGAAGGCCAGCGACAGGGCGCCCAGGTGCCACACGAACGGCCAGATACCGGCACTTGCTTCGGTCGGGTAGCCGAAGATCAGGACTGCCGTGGCAACAACGAATGCGATGAAGCCATACATGGTGAACAGGTGCGAGATCCGGCGGTGCTTATTCTGGAATTCGGATGACAGCAGGACCTCGTTGGCCAGGGTCTTGACCGCGAGCCCCGCTTTCTCACCGGCGCCTACGGTGCGACGGGCGTTTTTCTCGGCCTTTTTGGCGTTCTCGAAGAAGTACTTGGCGCTGCCCTTGTGGATGATGTCGAGGATCGTGCCCCCAATTACCAGAAGCACCATCAGGACGACATAGCCCTGCATGGCGGCGACGGGGATGAACGAGGACAGCTCGGCGAACGGGTTGGTGGCTAACATGTCAATTCACCTTCAGCTTTGTTGCAGTGGCCGAACATTACTCACATCTAATAAAGTTTTCTATTCACTGTTTTTTCGCGCCCCATAAAATAAAGCTATTTTTTAAGCGTTTGCTTATTTTTCAATGAGTTAATTTCGAACATACCGATGTTGTTCTGTTTGTGTAGCGACTTTGTTTTGAACGTCGCCCGGTGGCAAAAAGCCGTTAATCTGAATAAACGATTAGCATTTGCATCAATTTCCAGATCGGGCCGGGTAGCGGATCGCCGTTCGAACGATCGACGACCCGTACGGTGAACCGATCCAACCCTGGCGTCAGCCTGTCGGAATCCGCCGTGGTGAAACCGACTCGATAGCCGCTCGGCTCCGTCAAAGCGGGTGGAAAAACCAGGCCGGGGAAGTAACAATCGCCCCCCTTCGCAACCACGGATATCTTTGCCGGAGATGCAATCAGTGACCGAGTCGAAACAAAGGCAGGACGAGGAATGTCGTTTCTGCCGATCCAATCCGAATCGGCGGATCATTGCGGAGGGCAAATTGGGCTTCGCTGCCTGGGATCTCCACCCGGTGCGACGGCCGAGACAGAGGCTAGCGAACCTCCGTATGCCGCTTCTCCGTTAGCCGCACCGCGCCATTGCGACGCCTGTGCCGCCTGCCGATCATCGCGTTATCCGCGATCGAAAGGGTCATCCGACAGCAGGATCGCCAGGTAGGGGGCATAGGTCAGCACCGCGCCCTGATTTCCTCCCAACTCGCCGAACAACTCGGCCAGCCTGGTCAGGTTCGCATACTCGTCGGGCGCCGCGCGCAGCGCCTCCAATGCCGCGATCAGCGACGCACACTGGCCGGGTGCCATATGCCTCTGCAGCATGCGGATCGCGGTATCCACTTCGTTGACATTGACCTTCCGATGGGAAGGCACCACCACGCCATCCGGCTCGTCGAACTCGGGGGG
>JASFJQ010000348.1:0-3565 GCA_050121305.1 Chromatiaceae bacterium | reverse complement strand
TAGCACTGGATCAAAGTCGTTATCTCGGGGACGACACGCACGTCGGACTTGACGCAGTTTTGGTGCAGGCCGCTGCATAGCAATGAGCTCCGCTCATCCCCGTTGTCGAATGGCCGAGCGACTCTCCTGAGACGATAAGCCGATGGGATCAATTTTTCGATTGAGCGCGTGAAATACGGCATTTCTATGTACTGAAGCCCGTTTTTCTGTGCTATGTTTTGCGCGGTTTCCCACCAAGTGAGCAGGAGTCAACCATGGCAGTCAAGAAGAAGGCCGCGAAAAAGACCGCGGCAGTCGCTGCGCCCGCAGTGAAAGCTATTACCGAGAAGCAGACAAAAACGCAGATCATCACCGCAATCGCGGAATCCACCGAACTCCCCAGGAAGGATGTCGCCGCTGTCTTTTCAGCGCTTGGCGGCATGATCGAGGCGCACATGAAGCGGCGCGGTTCCGGAGAATTCACGATCCCCGATACCGGGGTCAAGGTTCGTCGCGTGAAAAAGCCGGCCAGGAAGGCACGCATGGGCCGCAACCCGGCCACGGGTGAGCCAATGAAGATTGCCGCAAAGCCGGCATCGACCGTCGTCCGCGTAACTGCCCTGAAGGCGCTGAAGGACACCATCAGCTAGCGGGGGGTTAACTCGCCAGTCGAAAAAGCGCCGCTGACGCGGCGCTTTTTCATTCTCAACGATGGCGGAGGATCAACTGCTCGTCGCGCTGCGTGAATTCCAGCTGTTTGAGAAAACTCATCCCCAGCAACACCGGGCTGCCGTCAGGCAGCGAGGGCACGATCGAGGCGCGCACCGCTTGCAGATGGATGCTGCCCAGCCCCACCTGATCGAGCACCGTCTGCCACACCGCAACCGGACCGTTGGCGGTCTGACTGATGCCGCCGTTGCCTCGCTCCAGCCCCAATCGATCCGCCAGGGCCTCCGGCAACGCCACGTCTGTCGCGCCGGTATCGAGCAGGAAGGTTACGCGTCGGCCATTGATCAGGCCGTCGGCCACATAGTGCCCCTGTACGTTGCGCTGAAGCACGACCTCCTCGGACCCGTCACTGCCGGCCTGGACTAGCGGCGTTGCGTTGGGATTGAGACCTGATTCCAGGACATCCTGGAACACCAGCGTAAGCAGTACGAGCCCGGCGATCCATGCCAAGAGCAGCATGGCGCGGCCGGTGCGTTGAACCCCAGGCTGATCTGGCTGTTGTGGCATCAAGTTGTTACCTTCTCCTATCCATCAACTCGTTTGGAGCGGATCCTGTTCATGAAGTTCAGGCCGATCGATCCTCCGGTGAACGCATGACAGAAGGTCACCGGCTGATCTATATCCACGATCCCATGTGTAGCTGGTGCTGGGGTTTCCGACGCACCTTCGAGCAACTGTGCGCAAGCCTACCCCAGCAGGTTTCAGTCACGCGCCTGCTCGGTGGGCTCGCCCCCGACAACGACCAGCCGATGCCTGCCGATATGCAGATGCGACTGCAGCAGACCTGGCGTCGCATCCAGCAGCGCATCCCGGGCACACGGTTCAATTTCGACTTCTGGCAGGTTTGCGATCCGCGGCGCAGTACCTGGCCGGCGTGCCGCGCCGTGATCGCTGCACGCGCATTCGATAGGGCACTCGAGACGGCGATGATTACCGCGATTCAACACGCCTACTATCTGCAGGCCAAGAACCCGTCGGATAGCGACACCCTGGTCTCGCTTGCCGAGCATCTGGGCATCGACGGCATGGATTTCGCTCGGCGCCTCGACGCGCCGGAGACGCAGGCGACGCTGGCCGATGAAATCGCACAGGCACGCCGCATGGGCGCCGACGGCTTCCCCAGCCTGCGTCTGCAGATGGGCGATGGCCTGTGGCCCGTGCCGGTAGACTATAACGATGCGGGCGCCATGCTGGCGACGATTCAGGCGCTGAACTCGACATGATTGATTCAGCACCGCCAAGGAACCGGGCTGGGCCCGGCTACTGTGTTCAACGCAGCGGCGAAGGACCATAGCCCGGAGGAGGCATCCCGCGCTGATACACGGGCATGGGCGGAGCCATCGGCCGCATACGACGCATCTGGCGTTGTTGCATGTCACGCATCAACTGGCGGCGGTAATGCACAATGGCGCTCTGCCCATTGGCTGCGACATCGTACACCCGCCACTGCTCGCTCTGCCGATACAGCCGGAAGTCGAGACGTGCCGGGTAGGTGCCGGGGTTGAGGATCGCGACGGAGACCAGCGCGGTACGGCCGTCATTGCCGGCGCGCGGCGGCAGGAATCGCACCTGCTGGTCATCGTAGCCTTCCAGTTTTTGCGCCATCTTGGTCAGGAAGGTGCGCTTGATATCCTCCGCCATTGCCTGACGCCGCGGCTCATCGAGGTTCTCGTAGAGACGGCCGCCGGCCGACTTCGCCATATAGTCAAAATCAAAGTAGGGCGCGATCTCGCTATTCAGAAAGACAGCCAGCGCCTCGGCCGATGGCCTCGTCTCGGCGTTCAGAAAAGCCAGCAGCCTGTCGACGCCGGCACGCAGCGCCAATGCGGGATTTTTTGGCGGCACGACCGCTAGAGGCCCACGCACATCCGGTACCGGTGTCGATTCATACTGCGGCACGGCCTGCGCGCCCCCCATCGCCAACACAGCGCCCACCAGCAGCCATCGAGCTGACTTCATTGTTTTACTCCCCAGTTAAATTTCATCGAGCAGCCTGCGAATCGCACCCGCTACACGCCTGGCAGAGGTTGCCAAGCCGCGCGGTTGATTGCAATGCGGAGACGCCACTCAGGTGGTGATCTTGCGATAAATGTCGGAGACCTTCAGCGGCAGCTTGGCGACATCATCCAAGACGGTATAGTTGGCGGCGCCGTACCTATGTGGCAGATAGTCCTGGCCCTCACGATCGATAGTGATGCAGTAGGCGTGAATTCCGTCACGACGCGCCTCGAGGAGCGCTTGCCGGGTGTCCTCGATGCCGTACTCACCGCGATACTCGAGATCGTAGTCGTCGGGTTTGCCGTCGGACAGGGTCACCAGCAGTTTGGTACGCGCCTCTACCTGCTTTAGCTTCTGCGCCAGATGGCGGATCGGTGCGCCCATGCGCGTGTAGTCCTTTGGCTCGATGCCACACACCCGGCCGATTACGAGGTCGTCCCAGGGATCATCGAAATCCTTCACGCGAAACGCCTCGCAGCGCTTGCGGGTCCAGCCGGAGAACCCAAATATCGCATAGCGATCACCCAGGGTGTTCAACGCCTCGGCCAGCAGGATTAGCGCCTCCCGCTCCGCCTCGTTGATCCATCCGCGGGTGGAGCCGGACATGTCGATCATGAACATTACCGCGATGTTGCGCTCCTCTTTGTGCATGCGGGTAAACAGGCGATCGGTCATCTCCAGACCCATATGTACATCACCCCAGGCCTCGACCAGGGCATCGATATCGACGTCCTCCCCATCGCTTTGCCGCCTGAGCATCCGGTCCTCTCCGCGCAGGATCTCGAAGGTGCGGCGCAGCGAGCGCACGAAGCCGGCGTACTTGCCCAGGGTCGCGTGATAGAAGGCGGTATCGCCGGGT
>JASFJQ010000347.1:0-3568 GCA_050121305.1 Chromatiaceae bacterium | reverse complement strand
AAACCCGGGCCAAATGTCAGCCGGCCAGCGCCTCGCGGAGGGTCTGGGCAATGCCGGCGGGCGTCTCGCCGTGACGGATCAGAGAGCGGATGACGCCGTCCTTGCCCACCACGTAGATGATGGACGAATGGTCCATGGTGTAGCCCATGTCGGAATCGTCCAGGGGCACCTTCTCGAAGATCACGAAGTGGCTCTTCGCCACCTTGGTGACCGCCTCCAGCGAACCCGTCAAGCCGACAAAGCTGGGGTCGAAGTAGCGCGCATATTCGCCGACGCGTGCCGGATCGTCACGTTCGGGATCGATGCTGATGAAGACTGGCTGGACCTGGCTGCGTTCGTCCTCGGAGAGTTCTTTCAGACCGGCGGCGATACTGCTCAGCGATGTGATGCAGATGTCGGGACAATGCGTGAATCCAAAATAGATCGGGACCACCTTGCCGCGGAAATCCGCGAGGCTGACGGGGCCCTGATCCGAGGTGAGCGTGAAGTCGCCACCGAGATCGGGGTATCCCTGGGATTCCTGTAGTGACTTGCCCTGCATGCCCGCCCAGAGGCCGATGCCGATACTGGCCGCGGCGAGCACGCCGAGGATGACGATTTGCCTGAGATTTTTCATCACGTGATACTACTGTTGTGTCGAGGGGCTAGGCGTCGCCGCTGCGATCGCGCATGATTATCGCCCCGTCGGGTTGTGTCAAATCGTCAATGCTCAAGTTTTACGAAGCGCGCGACAGCCTCGAGGCAAGGCAGTTGATCGATGCGCTGGCCGCGCACCGGATCGAGGCCACCGTACTCGGTGAGTACCTCAGCGGGGCCGCCGGTGAGCTGCCCGCGTTCAGCTTTCCCTGGGTATGGTTGATTAACAATGGCGACCTGCGGCAGGCGCAGGATGTCCTGGACGGCTTCCTCGTCAGTCGCGGCAGCCTGCCGAAGAAAGGCCCCTGGGTCTGCCCGAGCTGCGGGGCCCAGGTCGATGCCGGTTTTGATATCTGCTGGCAGTGCGGTGCGGGGGCGAATTGAGCAGCGGGTTTGCGCGCCGCGTGCTGGCCTGGTTCGACGACCACGGACGCAAGGATCTGCCATGGCAAGGGTCCAGATCTTCCTATCGGGTCTGGGTGTCCGAAATCATGCTACAGCAGACCCAGGTCGGTACTGTGATCCCCTACTACGAGCGCTTCATGGCCCGTTTTCCAACCGTCTGTGAGCTCGCTGCGGCACCGGTCGATGAAGTGCTGCACCATTGGTCTGGGCTTGGCTACTATGCGCGGGCACGGAATCTGCACCGCACGGCGCGCCAGGTCTGTGACATGTTGGGCGGGCAGTTTCCCGATGACCTGGCGACCATGCAATCGCTGCCGGGCATCGGTCGCTCGACCGCGGCGGCGATCCTGTCGCTGGCCAAGGGGCGGCGCGAGGTCATCCTCGACGGCAACGTCAAGCGCGTGATCACGCGCTACTTCGCGGTGGCGGGGTGGCCAGGTACCGCGGCGGTCTCGAACCGACTCTGGGCACTCGCAGACTCGGTCACGCCGACGGACCGGGTCGCTGACTACAACCAGGCGATCATGGACCTCGGCGCGACTGTCTGCACCCGCGCCAGGCCCAATTGCGGGGCCTGCCCGCTGCGCCGCGATTGTGTTGCGCACCGCCAGGACAACCCGGAGGCCTATCCAGGCCGGAGGCCGAAGAAGGCCCTGCCCGAAAAGGCGGTGCGCATGCTGCTCGTCTGCGATCCTGAGGGCGCCGTTCTGCTCGAGCGGCGGCCCCCCACCGGTGTCTGGGGCGGCCTATGGTGTCTGCCCCAGACGGCGGTCGATATCGATCCGCTGGACTGGTGTCTCGATCAGCTTGCCGAGGCGGCGATTTTGGGCCGCCATCTTCCGCCACGCCGCCATACCTTCAGCCACTTCCACCTGGATATCGAGCCGATCGAGATCCTGCTGAATCGACCGGGTAGCGCGGTGATGGAGGCGCAAGGCCGACTTTGGTATAACCCGAAGAGTCCGCACAGCGTCGGGCTGGCCGCGCCCATTGCGCGCCTGCTTGCCGAGGCTCTTGGATAATTCGATGGAGACAGAAATGGGTCAGATGGTGAACTGCGTGCGTCTCAAGCGTGAGTCCGAGGGGCTCGATAGGCAACCGTATCCGGGGGACTTGGGCAAGCGGATCCTGGAGAATGTGTCCAAGGAGGCCTGGCAGGAATGGCTGCGTCATCAGACCATGCTGATCAACGAATACCGCCTCAGCCCGGTGGACCCCAAATCACGCAGTTTCCTCGAAGAGCAGATGGAGAAGTTCTTCTTCGGCGACGGTGCCGAGACGCCCCCGGATTTCAGGCCTGAGTAGGCCGCTGCGGCGTGCTGAACTTGACGAACATGGGCCACGTCGTTTTAATACCGCGTCTTTTGCGCCGGATACGGCGCCGTATTCAAGGCCCAGGTAGCTCAGTTGGTAGAGCAGGGGACTGAAAATCCCCGTGTCGGCAGTTCGATTCTGTCCCTGGGCACCAATCAAAACAACAACATAAAGAGTTTCGAATTTTAATCCCTGTGTCACTCGGTACATTTTCGGTACACCTGTACCGGAAACGGCCGTGGCGACCATCACGAAAACACCCTCGAACACCTGGAAGGCCGTCGTCCGCAAGCGCGGCTGGCCGGTGACCATCAAGACCTTTCGCACCAAGCGCGACGCGGCCGACTGGGCGCGGCGCACCGAGGACGAAATGGTGCGCGGCGTGTACATTCATCGCGCCGGCGCCGAGAAACTGCTGTTCGAGAAGGCGCTCGACCGCTACCTGAGCGAAGTGTCGTCCAGTAAGCGGCCGAGCACGGCCTATGGAGAGAGCCGCAAGGCCAAGGCGCTGAAAAAGAAATTCGATGCCTACAGCCTGGCCGCGATCACGCCCGACCTCGTGGCCGAATACCGCGACGAGCGGCTTGCTGCCGGCAAATCCGCCGACACCGTCCGGCTGGAGCTCTCCCTGCTGTCGCACCTGTTTACCATCGCGATCAAAGAGTGGCGCCTGGGGCTGATCTACAACCCCGTCTCCAATATCCGCAAACCGGCGCCGGGCAAGGGGCGCGACCGGCGTCTGGGCGCCGATGAAGAGAAGGCCCTGATCCGGGCCTGCGATCGCCACTCCAACCCGATGCTCGGCTGGATCGTGCGCGTCGCGCTCTACACCGGCATGCGTGCCGGCGAGATCAAGAGCCTGACGCGCCGCCAGGTGAATCTGGAGAGGCGCACGGTTCACTTGACAGAGACCAAGAACGGGTCGCCCCGCACTGTACCGCTGACCCGTGAAGCCGTGGCGGTCTTGCGCCTCGCGCTCGCCAACCCGGTGCGCCCTATCGACACCGACCTGATCTTCTTCGGCGAACCCGGCCGCGACAAGGTGCGCCGGCCGTACGAGTTCCGCCCGGCCTGGCATCGCACGCTGAACCAGGCCGGCATCGAGGGCCTGCGCTTTCATGACCTGCGCCACGAGGCGGTCTCGCGCCTGGTCGAGGCTGGTCTCGGCGATCAGGAGGTCGCCACGATCTCCGGCCACAAGTCGATGCAGATG
>JASFJQ010000346.1:0-3568 GCA_050121305.1 Chromatiaceae bacterium | reverse complement strand
GTAAATTCATGTGGGCTTATACCGCTTGAAGTTCAATCGCTTATCAGGCAGCCCTTGGCGGGCTGGTGAGATTTCCAGGCTAGATCTCCCCCCGCCGACGGGCCAGCGTATAGCTGGCCAGCCAAACTGCGCCGATGCCGGTGCCGAGGAAGAACACGATGTCCTGACTGCGCAACAGGCCCTGCAGCCAGGGTTGTGTGTGCGGCAGCAGCGCGAGCCAGTGCCAGGCGGCCTCGGGTCCGCTCAGTGAATCCAGTAACCACAGAAACAGCAGGATGCCATAGCTGGCGGCCAGCGCCGCCGCCGGGTGATCGAACAGTCCCGAGATGCACAGGCTCAGACCACACAGCCAGAGGCTGAACAGCAGTATTCCGGAAACGGTCAGCGCCATCCGCGGCCAGTCCAGCGCGATACCCGTCCCCAATGCCGCTAGCGTGATACTGACGCTGAGGACCAGCGGCAGGCTCGCCAGCCACAACCCCAACGTCTTGCCGAGCGCAATCTGGCCGCTGCCCACCGGCGACGACAGCCAGACGGCGATGCGACCGCTACGGATCTCTCCGGCCAGGCTGCCCATCGCCAGCACAGGTATGCCGAGCAGCAACAGCAGCGTGAGGCTGTTGAAGCTTGGCATCACCACTAGGTCGGTAGCGCCGAGCGGCGACCCGCCGGCCTTTAGCTGAGGCGCGATCTTTGCGAAGCTCTCGAGTTGCTTGAAGGCAAGCCAGGCGATGATCAGCTGACCAAACGCCAATAGCAGCCAGAACATCATGCCGGCGCGCAGGCGTCGCCACTCGTGCAGTGCGATCTCCCAGATCATGTGCCCGCGCCCAACAGGTCCGCGTTCGCGTGTTGACGAAAATGTGCCAGCAGGTCGGTCTCCGCTGTGACTGCGTGCTGTGCGGTCTTCCGCCCGTTGTCGATCAGGATGACGCTGCTGCACAGCAGCTGCACATCGTCTAACAGGTGCGTGGACAGTATCAGACTGCGTTTGGCGCTGAGTTGCTGCAACAGCCCCCTGATCTGTTGCGTCTGCAGCGGGTCAAGGCCGGCGGTCGGCTCATCGAGGATCAGGATGTCGGGGTGATGCAGCACCGCCTGGGCCAGGCCGAGGCGCTGCGCCATGCCGGCAGACAGGCTACCCGCCAGGCGGGTTGCGACGCCGCCGAGCTGCACCTGTTGCAATGCGTCGTCGATTGCGCTCTGCAAGGCCTGGTGTCGGAGGCCGCGCAGTCTACCGGCCCAGGCCAGGTTCTCGGTCACGGTCAGCTCGGGGTAGGCGGGCACACGCTGCGGCAGGAAGCCGATATGACGGCGCAGCGAGGGCGGCGCCAGGCGCAGTGGTCGACCGAGGACAAAGACCTCACCACGGCTCGGCGCAAGCACGCCGGCGAGGACCTGCATCAGGGTCGATTTGCCGGCACCGTTCACACCCAGCAGCCCGAGTCGTTCGCCGGGCTGCAGCTCGAGGTCTATGTCTGTAAGCCGCGGCCGCCGTTTTGGTCCGTAGCTTATCGCGCGCGCGCGCAGCAGGATCTCCATGCGGCGGCAGAGTACCGCGCGCGACGCCGATTGCGAAGCCCACTGTCCGCCACTGTAAGCGAATCGTCCGTAGAATGGCGCGCATGATCAGACTGGGTGTGGATACGGGCGGCACCTTTACCGACTTCGTCTTGCTCGATGAGCAGGGTGGGGTCCGGGTGCACAAGGTGCTGTCGACGCCAGAGGCACCAGAGGCGGCCATTCTGCGCGGCATCGCCGAACTGGGCCTGGATAAGTCTCACCTGCAGATGGTGCACGGCTCGACGGTGGCGACCAATGCGGTATTGGAGGGGAAAGGGGTCGAAACCCTGTATATCGCCAACCGGGGTTTCGCCGATTTACTGACCATCGGCCGCCAGCAGCGCGCCGCGCTCTACGATCTGCAGCCGCCGGTCGCGGAGGCGCCGGTCAAGGCAGAGCATTGCCTGGAGACCGGTGGCCGCTTGGGTGCCGACGGCCGTCTGATCGAGTCGCTGTCCGACACCGATCTGGCCGACCTGCGTGCCGAGGTGGAACGACTGGCCCCGCAGGCGGTGGCGGTCAATCTGTTGTTCTCCTATCTGGACCCGACGCTCGAGGAACGTATCGCCGCGGTCATGCCTGCGGGCGTGTTCGTCTCCCTGTCTTCGCGCGTCCTGCCCGAGATCCGCGAATTCGAACGCGGCATGGCCACTTGGCTGAACGCCTGGATTGGCCCCAGGGTCGCGGGCTATCTGGCGCGCCTGCGCGGCCGCCTGCGCAGGGTGCCGATCTCGGTGATGCAGAGTTCGGGCGACACCGTGGCGGCCGAGCAAGCGGCCGAGCATGCGGTACGCATGCTGTTATCCGGTCCGGCCGGCGGTCTGGTCGCTGCGCGCGAGGTCGGTGCAGCGGGTGGTCACTCGCGACTCTTGACCTTCGATATGGGCGGCACATCGACCGATGTCGCGCTGGTCGACGCGGAACCGCGCTTGACCACCGAGGGTAGCATCGGGCGCTTTCCGGTCGCCGTTCCGATGGTCGACATGCATACCATCGGTGCGGGTGGCGGCTCGATTGCCTGGCTGGATACAGGCGGTATGCTGCAGGTCGGACCGCAGTCCGCTGGTGCGGCCCCCGGGCCGGCCTGTTATGGGCTTGGCGGCGATCTCCCGACGGTGACCGACGCCAATCTGGTGCTCGGGCGCCTGCAGCCCGACGTCTTTCTCGGCGGCGACATGCGCCTCGAGCGCGCCGCGGCCGTTGAGGCGATCAAGGGTCTTGCCGTGGGCATGCACTGCAGTGTCGAGCAGGCGGCCGCAGATATCGTTGCGGTCGCCAATGAACTCATGGCCCAGGCGTTGCGCGGTATCTCGATCAAGCGCGGTGCAGACCCGCGGGAGCACGTCTTGGTCTCTTTCGGCGGGGCAGGGGGCCTGCATGTCTGCGCGCTGGCCGAGCTGCTCGAGATGCCGGCCGCGATGGTGCCGGTGCACGGCGGGGTGTTGTCTGCCCTTGGTATGCTGGCCGCGCGGCCCGGGCGCCAGCTGTCGCGCACGCAGATCGGGCTGTTGTCTGAGCTGTCAATGCCGAGTCTGGACGCGACCTTCGCGGAGCTGCGCAGACAGGGCTTGAGTGCCCTACAGGACGAGGGCTTCGAGATCGGCGACTGCGATGCGCTGGCCTCGGTGGATGTGCGGTATTCGGGTCAATCCTACACGCTCAATCTGCCCTGGCAGGGCCCGCGGCAGACTATCGAGGCCTTCCATGCGATGCATCTGCAGCGCTACGGCCACCGCCTGGACCTCCCGGTTGAGCTGGTCAATCTGCGCCAGTGGGTGCGCGGGCCCGCCACCCGGCTAGTGCTGCCGCGCCTGGCAGAGGGCCCGACCGCGCGTCCGTTCGCGCATTGCACCCTCGCCGGTATCGCCGCCGAGACGCCACAATACTGGCGCGAAGATCTGGTCGCAGGGCAGGTGATCGACGGTCCCGCCCTGATCTGTGAGCGTGTGGCGACGACATGGGTCGCGCCCGGCTGGGTGTTGGCCGTCGATGGTGTAGGGAATCT
>JASFJQ010000345.1:0-3568 GCA_050121305.1 Chromatiaceae bacterium | reverse complement strand
ATTTCCGGAGTACTCATGATGCTGACCCTGTCACTGTGTTCGGTTTTCTGACGCGGCGTTGCCGCGCGACAAGACGATGCAGGTTTCGCGCCAAATCAGCGCGGTATCGAGACGCCTGCCGCACGCAATCGCTGCAGCTTGTAGCGCAGGGTGCGCGGGCTGATACCGAGGATCTCCGCCGCCTGTTTGCGACTGCCATTGCCACTGCGCAGGGCATCGAGGATCATCTGCTCCTCGACATTGCGCAGATCCTTGCTGAGGCGCCGGCTGCCGCCGGATTCATCACCGGTTGTCGGCGCTGCGGGCATGGTGGTCAGGGACGCCGCGCCATCGACAGTCTCGAAGTGGATGTCCGCGGCACCGATGTGCCCGCCGTCGCTCAGTATCAGCGCGCGCTGCATCAGATTGTCGAGCTCGCGCACGTTGCCAGGCCAATGGTGGGACAGCAGGCGCGCCTCCGCCTCGGGCGCGAACGGCGGCAAGACTTCGCCGCCCCGCAGGTGACGCTGCATCAGATGCCGCGCCAGCGGAAGGATGTCCCGCGGACGCTCGCGCAGCGGCGGCAGCGTCAACGGAAAGACATTCAAACGATAGAACAGGTCTTCGCGGAATCGACCGGCGGCAACCTCCTCCCTCAGGTGACGGTTGGAGGTGGCCAGCACGCGCACATCGAGCTGGATGACCTCCCGCCCGCCGAGACGTTCGACCTCGCGCTCCTGCAAGACGCGCAGCAGCTTGGCCTGCAGCGGCAGGCTCATCTCCGAGATCTCATCGAGCAGCAGTGTGCCGCCCTGCGCCTGCTCGAACTTGCCTGCGCTGGCGCGCACCGCGCCGGTGAATGCCCCTTTCTCATAGCCGAACAAGACGGCCTCGAGCATATTGTCCGGTATTGCCGCGCAATTGATCGCTATGAAGGACCCATCCCTGCGCTGTGAGCGGCTATGGATGAATCGGGCCAGGACCTCCTTGCCGCATCCCGATTCGCCGCCAATCATCACCGTCGCATCACTAGCCGCTACCCGAGAGGCGAGTTCGACCAGCTCCCGGCTACGCAGATCCTCGGCCACCATCTGCCCGCTCTCGTGATGTCGGTAAGGCAGATAGCGCTCAACCTTCGCCAACAGGTCATCGACCTCGAAGGGTTTGGCCAGATAGTCGACCGCACCCAGCTTCATCGCCTCGACCGCCTGTTCGACGGTGCCGTAGGCGGTCATCACAAGTACCGGCAGCTCCTGAAAGCGGGTGCGCAGACTTCGCAACAGCGCGCGTCCGTCCATCGGTCGCATCTGCACGTCGGTCAACACCATGTCGACCTGGTCATGATCCAGTTCGGCCAGGGCCTGCTCGCCATCCGTGGCGTTGACGACCTCGTAGCCCGACAGCTGCAAGGTGTCGGTCAACGCCTGCGCGAGCGCGCCGTCATCTTCGACCACCAAGATTCTTGAAGGATTCATTAGGCTTGCTTCCTCGTCGTTATCGGTTCTGGGCAGCGACTCTCGATCCGCGGCAGCTGTATCTCGAAACAGGCGCCGCCAAGTGCCGACTCAGCCACACGCAGGCCGCCACCATGCTCGAGTACCACCGCCTGGACCACGGCCAGGCCGAGGCCGGTGCCGCGCTCTCGGGTCGTGAAGAAGGGATCGAAGATGCGCGCCAGCGCCAAGGGGTCGATACCCGGTCCGTCGTCATCGAAGCGCAGACACAGGATGGCGTCGGCGGCGCGGCAGGCGGAAATCCTGATTCTCACCCCGTGTCCGCCGTGATCCAGCGCATTGTCGATCAGGTTGCTGAACGCACCGGCCAGTGCATCGAGGTTGCCTGCCAGCAGACTGTCGTCATCGTCCTCGAGAGCCAGGTCGAGTCGTGCATCGAGCTGACGCAGACGTGGCTGCAGACCCGCAATCGCCGTGTGCAGGGCGTCACCGAGACGGATCGGCTGGTTGGAGAAGTTGCCGCCGCGACTGAAGGCGAGCATCTCGGACACCAGGTTCTCGGTATGCCGCAGACCCTCGCGCAGTTTTTCACTGAATTGGCGGCGTTGCGCATCGTTGAGATTGCCCTTGGCAAGCTGACCGGCGTAGAGCACCGCGGTCGACAACGGGGTACGCACCTGATGGGCCAGCTGCGCGGCCATCTCGCCCATGGCGCTGAGCCGTTTCTGGCGCTCGAGCCGTTCCTCCAGACGCCGTTCGTCCGTCATGTCGACCACGACCAGGATACGGCCGCGGTCGTTCAATGGGCGCTGCGACACGCTTACCCGACGCCCATCGTGCAAGCGCCAATCACCCGGAGTCGGCTCGGCTACGACCACCTCCTGCTTGATTTCACGCCAACGCCTGCCCCAGGCCAGACCTGGAAAGAGTTGTTCAGCGGCGGGATTGAACCGGTCCACGCGATCGCGCGCATCGATTAGGACAATGGCCGCCGGCAGCGCCTCGAGCAGCACTCCGAGCTGATCGGCAAGGTGTTCTTTCTGGGCGCGTTCCGCGAGGCGCTCGCGGCGCGCCCGGGCCAGCTCCTGGGTAAGATCGGCGACCCGACCTTCGAGTTGCCCGTAAGCGGTGGTCAGGCGTTCCGACAGCTCGTTGAAGACCCCGAACGCCTGTTCAAGTTCATGCGCGTCCTGGTCTACGCGTGTCGTCTGCGGTTTGCCCATGTGGCCGATTCCTGTCCTTCCTGCGGTCTCGGGACAGACTCAGCAAATCATGTGCCACTATTATTTTTCTTTAATAAACAATCGATTAACTTAGGAAAGAAACGAGTGCGTCAAAGGCCCGTCAGTTCCTGCCCGCGCTGCAGACCGTACTTGCGCAATTTTTCGACCAGGGTCGTTCGGCGCATCCGGAGTTTCTTTGCCGCATGCGCCACCACCCCGTTGGCCTCCTCCAACGCCTGGCGGATCAGGCTCTGCTCCATGTTCGCCAGGTGCAGCTTCAGGTCGATCCCCTCCGCAGGCAGCCTTGGCATACTGGAAACCGTGTTCGGCTGGTCGCCATGCGTACTGATGACCGGCAGCGCATCGTCCTCGACGGCCGTCTCGACCAGCGTCACCGGGATTCCGACGCGAAACTTCTCCGGCAGATCGGCGACGTCGACGACGCCGTAGGGATAGAGGATCGCCAGGCGCTCGATCAGGTTGGCCAATTCACGCACATTGCCCGCCCAGCGATAATGCGTGAGTGCGGTGACCGCGGCCGGCGTCAGGCGCACCGATCCCCGCTTCTCGTGTTCGATGCGCTGGATCAGGTCATTGACCAGCACCGGGATATCCTCGACGCGCTCGCGCAGCGGCGGGACTTCGATTGGGAAGACGTTCAGGCGGTAGTACAGGTCTTCACGGAAGTTGTTTTCCTTTATGGCCTGCTCGAGGTCACGGTGGGTCGCCGCAATGATGCGCACATTGCAGTGGATGGTCTTGTTGCTCCCGACGCGCTCGAAGGTGCGCTCCTGCAGTACTCGCAGTAGCTTGACCTGCATGTGCAGACTCATGTCGCCGATCTCGTCCAGGAACAGCGTGCCACCCTCCGCGAGTTCGAATCGGCCCTGGCGCGCGGTGATGGCGCCGGTG
>JASFJQ010000344.1:0-3572 GCA_050121305.1 Chromatiaceae bacterium | reverse complement strand
GAGATTCGCGCCCGCAGGTTTAACCGTCAAACAGCTACAGGGGCTCAACTGGGCAACCGCATTGGCGACGCTGTAATCTGGCGGGGAGCCGGCTTCGAAATGCCTAGGCGCGACCACCACCAAGTCGACATTCAGGGACTTGCAGCGTCTAACGATTTCTTCAGCAGGACTGCCGCTGCCCTGCTCCAACCTGATGTTCTCTATGCCTGCTGATTCCGCTTTAACCTTTGCTTTCTCTAGAATCTGTGCTGCTAGTTCGTCGACGACTCTACGGTGAGAGCCTTGGGTTTTGATAACTTCAAGAGCCTCTGCGATCCAAAGCGGTAGACGTCCCAGACTCAGCCATCTCTGATCTTGCGGACCCAGTTCCGAAGCTTCCAGTCCACCCAAACCTCTTAGCGCACGGGGAAACGAATCCAAATCCGCTACGCACATCAAGACCAGTTCCGCCGAATTGTCCCTACACACTTTCATCGACACATCCAGCGCATCGAGAGACTCGTCAGAGCCGTCTACAGCCACAAGAACTTGTCGAAATTCCATGGCCTGCCCTTCCTTGCTCTTTTTGTGTCGAAACTCGCCCCTGACGACCCCTTCTGTAAGCGTAGGCACGTGCTGCTTCACTTTGGCGTGTTCAAGCAGTTCCTCGTACTTCTCTTTGACGGCGTGTTCGACCTCTTCCTCGTCAAGGCCGCGGACCTGATCCTCGATGCTGTGCGCAATACGATGCTCAAGCCGTTCCTTATCCTGCTCGGGATCGAGTGAGAAGGTGCTGCGCTGGTCGTCGTCTTTCGAATCTGATGCCATTAGGTCGCCTCCCGATCATTGATCGTGCAGTTTGTCTGCCAGCTGGGATCGTGTTGCCCACTTTTCAAAGCTCCCGGCCTCACTGATACTATGACGCTTGGATTAAGTTTTGATGAAGCTCACCGCGGGATTGAGGGGCGCTCAACCTGCCGTTTTGCGATGGCTACTTAAAGAAAACCGGTGCCGCAAGGGCAGCGGCAAAGGACATCAGACTGCCAAAGAGTGGACAGAAGGAACCCCGCCCCAGCCGCCTTCCGTCCCCCCATCCGCGAAGGCCCGTAGTTTTCCGTCCCTGCCCGGCTTCAAGTATGGCTTTTGCCGCCTCCTTGAGCATTCTATTACTCTTTTCTCTTCGCCAAGGTGACGACTTTCATCAATCTAAAACTCTTTGAAACAATCAGCTCGGTGGCAATGAGCTCTTGGTCTCGTTCTCCGCTCAGTCCGTCGATTCCCGCAGTGAGCGGTTGGGTTCGATGGCTGACACATGCCCGAGTAGTTCGCACTCCGGCTTTCCTTAGGTCGGCGGACAGCCGTTTTTGCCGTTTCAGAGCCAAAATTGTAGCGCTTGGTCCGACCAGGCCGCTTCTCCGGTCAGATCGACAACCGACCGCAGGTCACGAACGGCTCAAGCAGGGACTGCCACCGGGGGAAAAAGGCGGTTATCCTTCTTTACTCTGCGACCGGAATTAGCTGGATGACGCCTGGCAGGACCTCGTCCGCCCGGGCCAACGGATGGCCGGCCTCGATAACCTCGATGTTCTCGTCTGCTTCGCTCATGATCCCAGGCCGGCGGTAGCTTGCGTAGACACGCAACGCTCAGGCCGGCGGACCGCTCCTCTTTCGTCGCGTTGCCGGATGTGGGGGCGGTCCCGGCTCCAGGCAAGTCCGGAAGGACCGGGTGTGAAATCCGGGGGTGATCAGGCCAGGACGGGCTCCGCTGTTGCCAGCCTCGCCGATGGGGCATGGAAGGTTAAGTCTTCTTGACCGTCGATCCCCAGTCCGTGGGACACCCGGTTGCGGAACTCGACGGGTGACTGCGAGATCAGCTCGGATGGGACGCCTATTTTCCCGGTCAGTCGCGCGAAGTCTTCAAACCCGTAGGACACCATGAACGGGTGCATCCCGGTTGAGATCGCGGCGGCGAAGTCCTGCTTCTCATCGCCGCCGGCGTAGCAGCGAGCAGGGTTAACGGCATACTCATCGCGCACATCGCGGAACGCTGCCGTCTTGTCCTGTTTCAGCGGAATGTGGACGAGGAAATCGAGCCCGGCGACGTCGACCCCGTTACGTTTGAGCAACGCGCCGAGCGTGCCGATGGGATCGTTCGTGATGTTGCGCGTGATGATCCCGACGCGCAGACCGGGTTCGCTACCGAGGCGGTTCAGCCACGGCGCGATGTCTTCGTAGAGAATCGCCTCGTCGCGGTAGACCTCGGTCAGTGTCTTGATGAGCTTGGCCCGTCTATGTTTGCCGATCTGCCGTTTCAGGTTGCTCGGCAACTCCTTTAGACCGCCCAGGTACTTGAACATGTGGCGTCGCTTTTGAAAGCGTTCCAGATCGCCGATATCCATGTCGTGCACGCGGAACGTCCGCTCGATCGCGGCAAAGGCGTCAATCGTTGTGCCATCGGCATCAAGTATCAGAAGTCGATCCTTGCTGTACATCGTCAACGCGAGGAGTTTTCAAGCTGACCCGAGAGTTTGCACGGCGATTGTTTCAGTCTCATGAAAGCATGATGCGAGCCTGCTTCGCGTGCCTGCCTTGTCACGAAAATGCCACGGGTAGGTCTTAGTCTTCGCGTGTCTCAATATGCGCAGTGACGTGTGCGTTGCCGACTGGCCTCCGACTCATGCATATCCTGATGGTGTCGGACGTGTACTTTCCCCGTATCAACGGGGTCTCCACGTCGATACAGACTTTTGCTGAGGCCTTTGTCGAACTGGGACATCGCCTGACCCTGATTGCGCCGCGCTACCCAACTGATTTCTCGCCGGCGTTCGACGTGCTGCGTGTCACATCTATACGACTACCCTTCGATCCCGAAGACCGACTGATGTCTTTGCGTGCCATCAAGCGCCTGGTCCCGCAACTGCGGCAGCTCGATATCGACATCGTCCATATCCAGACACCTTTCGTCGCGCACTATGCCGGGATACACATCGCACATGCGCTTGGCTTGCCGGTCATCGCCAGCTACCACACCTTCTTCGAGGCCTACTTCGAAAAGTACCTGCCCTGGTTGCCGAACCGTTGGCTGCGGGCGATTGCGCGGCGCTTTTCCTGTAGGCAGTGCAACGAAGTCGATGTGGTTGTCTCACCATCGCACCCAATGCGCGACAAGCTGCAGGAGTACGGGGTCAAGCAGCCGATCGCGGTCATCCCGACAGGGCTGCCGCCACAGAGTTTCGGGCGCATCGCCAAGAACCGCTTTCGCGAGCGCCACGGTCTCGAGCCGGATGCGTTTGTGCTGCTCTACGTGGGTCGTGTCGCTCACGAAAAGAACATCGATTTCCTGATGACGATGTTCCAGCGGTTGCCGGAACGGGCAAAGACGGCGGTACTGCTGATCGCCGGAGAGGGCCCCGCGCTGCGAGCCCTGCGGGCCCGGGCAATGGCATCACCCGACGGGGATCGCATCCTCTTCGTCGGTTATCTGGATCGGGAAACGGAACTCCTGGCCTGCTACCAGACTAGCGATGTTTTTGTGTTCGCGTCCGAGACCGAGACACAGGGGCTGGTTCTGCTGGAGGCCATGGCGAGCGGCC
>JASFJQ010000343.1:0-3585 GCA_050121305.1 Chromatiaceae bacterium | reverse complement strand
ATGCCCACGGCATCCCAGCAGCGTGCGCTAAACGCGGCCTTTCCGGATGGTCTGCTGTTGCAGTTTCCGAAGCTGAGCAGCCAGATCCAGCGGGATTTCAAGTGGCTGGGCAGCTATCGTTACGGCATTCTGCACCTGGGCGGACGCGATCCCGCAGACCTCAGGCGCCGCTGCGAACACGCCAGTTCGCTGCTCGGCTGGACCGCACCCTATATCGACTATGCGACCGACCTGCCGGGCTTCGGCCAGGGCGGCGATGCCTGGCCGGCCGCTATCAGGACCGAGAGTGTGTCGGGTTAGTACACTGCAGATAGCCTCCGGATCTCACGTTTTTTTATCCCGAGGGGGTCGGAGTTCGAAGAGAACGGTTCGTCGATCATAACTGTCGGAATTCGCATTAACCGCCGACCCCTGCCCCTCGGCGCCGCACCCCTTCTGCGATGTAGCAGCTGCCAAAGTACCTCGGGTGCACATCGAGCGGATCTACATAGCGCTCGAGCGGCGCCCAGGGTTTGCCAAGTCCCTTGAACGCGGTGAAATAGTAATAGGAACGCGTGAGCAGCCAGACATTGGCAATGCCTATGTACCAGGGAAAGAGCTTGAGCCCGGTGGATGCTACCCGCGCCCCGGAGCGGGTCGCCTCGAAAATGCGCGCCAGCGCAGCATCCGATTGCAGTACGTCCTGCGTGTACACGAAGAGCACGGCATCGAAAGGCCCCTCGAGATCGGCCGCCTCGACGGTCGATTCGATCAGCTGCACATTGTCCCAGCCACCCTCGCGGACCCGCTCGCGCGCTTGTTGGAGCATCTCGGGCGACTGCTCGACGCCCACCACAACGCCCTCGGGACCCACTGCCTCGCGCAGCATCCCGAGACTCTTCCCCGTGCCACATGCAACATCGAGCACCCGCTGTCCCCGCTCGAGGCAAAGCGCGTCGATGGCCTGCCGGCGAACCGGCTCGATGCGCCGCGTCGCATAGTCATATCTCGCCGAGAGTCGCCGGTAGCGCTCTTTGGCCAGGTGCCCGTCGATCCGAAACATCGTCCCATCTTAGTCGGCCAGCCCGAACTATGTTAGGAACACCTCGCGAACTCGAGGGGTCGGAGTCGACAGAGAATGGTTCGAAGACAACAAGCGTCGGCATCCGCAGGTACCTCCGCCCCCTGCTCCTTCAAAGCTCCCGCGGCTCGAGTTCGAGCTTGAGGGCGATAAAGGCCTTGAGATCACGCAGCGAGATCACCCCGACCAGGCGCTCGCCATCAACGACCATGTAGCGGCTGTTCGCGCCAGGCCTGCTCATCTCTGTGATCAGCCGGCCGGCCGGCATGTCTGGCGATACGGTATTGGCATCCGAGCATGGCGCTGTCAGATCGCTGACGCGTCTTGCGGGCCATTGATCACGTGGTAGCTGTTTGATATCGCGGGTGGTGATGCAACCGAAAAGTCGCCCATTGTCGACGACCGGAAACATCTTGAAGTGGTGGTGATAGACATAGTCGTCGACAAAGGTCTGAATAGGGATATCCGGCGAGACCGTGACCGGCCGCATCTGCATGAAATCACGCACGGGCTTATCACGCAGCATCTCGCTGACTAGCAGCTGTCGATAGGTTGCCGCAGCCGCGGAACGCAGAAAAGCGCCGATCAGCAACCACCACATGCCCCCGATAAACTGGCCTTGAATAAAGGCGAGGACGCCGAGGAGCATAAGCGCCAAGCCGAACCCGGAACCGATCTGACTCGCGGTCTGGGTGGCCCCCAACAGGTCCTTGCGCCAGAACCACAGGGCAGCGCGCAGCATGCGTCCACCGTCCAATGGGAAGGCCGGCAGCAGATTGAACACCGCCAGCAACAGGTTGATGTAACCGAGATAGCTTCCGACGCCGACCAGGGGTGTCGGCCAACCGATGCCCGCGGCCAGTCGCTCGAAAGACCAGAAAAGCAAGGCCAGCACCAGGCTCGCCAGCGGGCCGGCGACGGCCATCAGGAATTCGACCTTCGGGTTCACCGGCTCTTCCTTCATCTCGGCAACCCCTCCGAAGATGAAGAGTGTTATCCCACCCATCGGCAGACCAAAGTGCCTGGCGACCAGCGAGTGCGACAGCTCGTGGAATACGATGGAGAACAGAATACCGACGGCCCCGGCCACTCCCATCCACCAGTAGGTGCTGGCGGCGAGTCCCGGATAGTCCGTGGGAAATAGCCCGGCGGCCAGGGTCCAGGTGATCAAGAGCCCGAGCAGCAGCCACGTCAGGTTGAGTTTGATGTCGAACCCGAAGAGCCGAAAAAGCCGATAGCCCTTTATTAGGGACGGTTGCGGCCTTTCGGCTATGGTTTTCCGGTCAGAGCGCATGCTGTCGCCTAGAGAAGGCACGGCCAAAAACGGCGGCCGGCGCAATGCCAGCCGCCGCGCAGGCAGTCAGAGAATGTAACCACGCTCGTCGTGCAGGGCGAGGTCGAGCCCTTCGGTCTCCTGTTCCTCGGTAACGCGCAGGCCGATGGTCGCATCGATGATCTTCAATAGGATGAAACTGACGATACCGCCGTACACCAGCGTGCCGATCACGGAAACGAATTGGACCCAGACCTGGCTGCCGATCGTCATGCCCTCCGCGAGGCCCGCACCGCCCAGGCCCGCATCCGCGAACACACCGGTCAGAATGGCGCCGACGATGCCGGCAACACCGTGCACACCCCAGACATCCAGGGAATCGTCATAGCCAAGCGCGCCCTTGACCTTGGTGGAGGCGATCCACGCGAAAAACGAACCCGCAAAGCCGATGACAATCGCGCCCATGGGACCTGCGGTACCCGAGGCCGGGGTGATAGCGACCAGACCGGCGACTGCGCCGGTGGCGATACCAAGTACCGATGGCTTACCGTGGTTGATCCACTCCAAGAACATCCAGGTCAAGCAGGCAGTCGCAGTAGCAAGCTGGGTGACGGTCATGGCCATGCCCGCCGTGCCGTCGGCCGCCAGCTCGGAACCGGCGTTGAAACCGAACCATCCCACCCACAGCATCGATGCCCCAATGACGGTGAAACCGAGATTATGCGGTGGCATCGCCGTGGTCGGGTAGCCCTTGCGCTTGCCAAGCACCAGAGCGGCCATCAGCGCCGCAACACCGGCATTGATGTGCACCACCGTGCCGCCGGCGAAGTCCAGTGCACCCAGATCCGCTATCCAGCCGCCGCCCCAGACCCAGTGCCAGATCGGCACGTAGACCAGCGTCAGCCAAGCCACCATGAACCAAAGCATGGCGGAAAATTTCATGCGCTCGGCAAACGCGCCGACGATCAGCGCTGGGGTGATGACGGCGAAGGTCATCTGGAAGGTCATGAATACCGACTCGGGGATGGTCCCACTGAGCGAATCCACCGTCATCCCGGAGAGAAATAGCTTATCCAGGCCGCCGATCCATTGGTTCAGGGAGCCTCCGTCGGTGGAGGCCAGGCTGTAGCCATAGATCGCCCACAGCAGGCTCATCATGCCGGTCAGTGCAAAGCATTGCATGAGTACCGACAGCACATTCTTGGAACGCACCAGCCCCGCATAAAACAGCGAGAGTCCGGGGATGGTCATG
>JASFJQ010000342.1:0-3586 GCA_050121305.1 Chromatiaceae bacterium | reverse complement strand
CATGATCTCGCGCGCGGCCATCGAGATCTCGGCAGTGTCGATACCATAGGGGCAGAACACCGAGCAGCGTCGGCATTGTGAACACTGATGGAAGTAGCTATACCAGTCGTCCAGGACCTCCTTGGTAAGGTCCTCGGCGCCCACCAGCTTCGGGAAATACTTGCCCGCAAAGGTGAAATGGCGGCGATAGACCTTGCGCAACAGGTCCTGGCGGCCGACCGGCATGTTCTTCGGGTCCTGAGTCCCTAGGTAATAATGGCATTTGTCGGTACAGGCACCGCATTTCACGCAGGAGTCGAGGTAGACGCGCAGCGAGCGGTACTTGCCCAGCAGGTCACCCATGGCGTCGATCGCCTTGTCGTGCCAGTCGTCCGGCAGTTCGCCCGGAAAATTCAACGGCGCCTGGAACTCCGGCTTGGCGACGAATGGCTTGCTGTGGGCCATCGTACCAAGCACGACCGGCGGCACCTCCGGGTACTCGTCCAGCTTGGGTATCTCGAAATCTGCTTTTGCCATGCGGTGTGGCCCTCCGACTTACGATTCCAGCTTGCGCGCCCAATCGACGACATGGCGCCGCTCGCGGGGGTTGTCGACCTGATTGCGGGTGGGGCTGAAGAAGACGCCGGGTGCATGCAGAAGCTTGCTGAGCGGGAAGATGATCATCAACAGCGCGACCAACGCCAGATGCAGGACCATCAAAGGATCGGTCGGCAGGTTGGGCATCTCACTGAAGTTGAAGGTCATCAGCGCGCGGAAGAATCCCTTCACGGCGACGACGTCGGTATGCGCGACGAAGGTAGTCAACGCCCCGCTGACGCCGATCAACAGCAGCAGCAGCAGCATCAGATGATCGGACGGCGCCGAAATGTAGCGCACGCGATCGACAAACAGCCGTCGCGCCCACAAACCGAGTAGGCCGATGATCATCGCGAAGGCCAGGTATTTGAACAGCGGGCTGACAAATGCCACGACCGCCATAACCGACTCGGCCTCGGTGAAGTAGCGCAGGTGGCGGAACAAAACTGCGAACAGCGCAATATGAAACAGCCAGCCGAACAGCCATGTCCACTTCGTGGACTTGAAGAGGCTTTCGAAGAACACCACCTCGCGAAACATGCGCAGTATGACCCCCCCTTGCGTCACAGGCGCAGGCGTGGTGGGGATCTTCAGCGGCGCGGGGGTCTTCCAATACAAAGCGATACGGCGCACGAGGCCAACGACCAGCAGCACGGTAGCCACATAGAAGAGTACGGCGAATGCGACCGTCAGAAACGACATGTTCCCGATAACCTCTCGGTTTGATTCAAGGGCCGGACGGATCGCTCGCTGATCCGTCCGGAGACACTCAGCTCTGGGTCAGACGCAGCCCGTCGGCTTCGGCAGACCGGCATAACGACAGGCCTGCTTGCCGGGGCCGTACGGGAACAGACCGTAGAGGTATTTGCTGTTGCCCTTGTCCTTACCCATCTTCTTGCCCACAGCCTTGGTCAACACGCGAACAGCCGGCGCGATTTGATACTCTTCGTAGTACTCGCGCAGGAAATTGATGATGTCCCAGTGTTCATCCGTCAGCTCGAGCTCGTCTTCCTTCGCCATCACCTCGGCAACGCCGGGCTCCCACTCGTTGATATTTGCGAGGTAACCCTCTTCGTCGGTTTCCAGGGTCTTACCATTTACTTCGATAGGCATTTCTATCTCCTCTAAGAAAGCAGTTGCTTTGTCGGTCTGGTCTTACAACCAGGCCTGTACCTTGTCGTTGGCTTCCACCAGATCGACGAAACCCGCGTAATCGACAACCTCGATTCCCTCGATGATGCGGTCGTCCTTGATGGCGCGAGCCATGAGATCGGCCTTGAGTGCATAGACCTTTTTGTCGGTCATCGCCCCTTTCACCAGGTCCTCCGCTGCAGTGCCTTTCATCGCGCCATAGACACCATCTTCGATCATCAAGATCGAAGATCCGGCCAACGAGAACTTGATCGCGGCCTCGAGCGAATTCTTTTCGAAGGGGGATTTATTCACTGTGAAAAGATCGGACATTGGGCCACCTCAGAATGAAAACACCACTTCGGATTCGGCCATCAGCTTCGCAGCCTGATCCGTATCCACGACCTCGACGATGTTGTCGACTTCCTCTTCCGTCTCGTAATCTTCCCAGGCTACCTCGATCAGGTCGTCCTGGCTCAGACCGCGCGCCGCGAGTGACGCCTTGTCGACGTACATGTGACGGACACCATAGTCGCCCAGCGTGCGGTAAGTCGGCATAAAGTTCTTCATGTCCGACTCGGAGGTATCACTGCCTTTGACCAGCTGGAAAACGCCGTCATCGACGAACATCAGGCTCACTTCCTGATCGAAAGCCGCCCCGATCAATACGACTTCCAGCGACTCCCAGGCATAGATGGTCCCGTAGGGAGCACGACGGTTCAGATACATGAATTTCTTGATATCAGACATCGTTGTGCCTCCTCAGTCGCCGAACACGACCAGGCGGTCGCTCTGAATGGCAGCCTCGACCAGCTGGCCCAGGCCCGAGATGCGGAACTGCGGCGCAATGTTGGTTGCATCCTTCCCATTGCGCTCGGCCTCCCCTTCATCCACCAGACCGCGACGCTGCGCGGCGGCCACGCAGAGGACCATATCGAGATCGTACTTCTCGGCCAGTTCCACCCAACGGTTGACGATGTGGCGATCATCCTGAGGCGGCGTGGTCAGGCGGGTGCCGTTGAGCACGCCGTCGTGATAGAAAAACACGCGAAACACTTCGTGGCCTTTCTCGAGGGCCGCCTTGGTGAAGTGATATGCCGAATCGGTCGCCTGGTGCTGATAGGGACCCTCGTTCACCTGTACTGACAGTTTCATAGCTGGGTTTGACCTCGTCCGTTACTGCTGTCAGAAGCGAATGTACGTCGAAGAGTTCAGGCTCTTGCGCGAACCACGCCAGTTGTCGATGTGGTACTTGGTGAACGGCAGATCCACGGCCTCGAAGAACCGCGGCCAACCGATACGCTCGATCCACTCGTTGATGCGCTCCCAGTCGCGGGCACCCTCTTTATAGGCCTTGAGGATCTTCTTCACGATCGCGGTCGCCTCCGGCCAGCGCGGCGGGTTGTTCGGGATACCGGCAGCGACCAGCTTCTGGAAGGTCGGTTTCCCACGGGCGTTGGAGTGGTTGCCCCCGACCCATATCGCCAGTTTTGTGTGCTCTGCGTCATTGATCTGCATCGGCGGACACGGCGGGAAACAGGCACCGCAGCAGATACACTTCTTTTCGTCCACTTCCAATGACGGCTTGCCGTTGACCATCGCCGGTCGAATTGCGGCTACCGGGCAGCGCGCGACCACCGAGGGACGCTCACAGACGTTTGCGACCAGGTCGTGGTTGATCTTCGGCGGCTTGGTGTGTTGCACGTTGATCGCGATGTCGCCCTGACCGCCGCAGTTGATCTGACAGCAGGAGGTGGTGATGTGCACGCGGTTCGGCATGTTCGCGTTGCGGAACTCGTCGATCAGTTCGTCCATCATGGACTTGACCACGCCCGACGCGTCGGTGCCCGGGATATCGCAGTGCAGCCAGCCCTGGGTG
>JASFJQ010000341.1:0-3621 GCA_050121305.1 Chromatiaceae bacterium | reverse complement strand
GGAAGGCGTGTCAGTCGACGGCGCCGTGGATCACGTGCTGCGGCGTTATCGCGAATTGCAGCAGGCCTATCCGGAAAAGGAGGTCGTGATCTCGGAGGTAGGCTGGCCGAGTCACGGCCGCACCCGCAAGGACGCCGTCGCCAGCCGCGCCAATCAGGCGAAATTCCTGCGGCGCTTCCTCGCCACTGCGGAACGCGAGGACATCACCTATTACCTGATGGAGGCGTTCGATCAGCCCTGGAAACGTACGATCGAAGGCGAGGTGGGCGGTCATTGGGGGGTGTTCGATGCCGATCGCGAGGCCAAGTTTGCGTTTACCTCCCCGGTGGTCGCGGTCCCGAACTGGTTCAGTCTGGCGGCGATCAGCATCGGCCTCTCGGTCTTGATCTTGGCGTTGCTGTTTCGCGACAGCGCCGGGCTTTCATCCGGTGGCCGCGGATTCCTTGCCGCGGTGGCCTATGCAATCACCACGTTCGTGGTGTGGCTGCTCTACGACTATACACAGCAGTATCTGACCGTGAGCCTGCTGGCAGTCGGCGTCGCGCTGTTTGTGGCTGCGCTGGGCGTGATCGTCGTGCTGCTGGCCGAGGCGCATGAATGGGCCGAATCCCTGTGGCGCAAGCAACGGCGCAGCGTGCCGCTTCCCGGCGTCGCATCGAAGCACCGCTTGCCGCGTGTCTCGGTGCATGTCCCGGCATACAACGAGCCGCCAGAGATGTTAAAGCAGACGCTGAATGCGTTGGCCGCCCTCGACTACCCCGACTTCGAGGTTCTGGTAATCGATAACAACACCAGGGATCCGGCGGTGTGGCGGCCGGTCGAGGCGCATTGCCGGCGGCTGGGGCGACATTTTCGCTTCTTCCACGTCGATCCCCTGGCGGGCTTCAAAGCGGGCGCGCTAAATTTTGCGCTGCGCCATACCGATCCCTCGGCCGAGGTGGTGGCGGTGATCGACGCGGATTATCGGGTGACATCGGCATGGCTGCGCGACTTGGTACCGCTGCTGGACGATCCGCAGATGGCCATCGTGCAGGCGCCGCAAGACTATCGCGACGGCAACGAAAACCTGTTCAAGGCGATGTGCCAGGCCGAGTACCGTGGTTTCTTCCAGATCGGCATGGTGACCCGCAATGAGCGCAACGCCATCATCCAGCACGGCACCATGACCCTGGTACGTCGCAGGGTGCTCGAAGAGGTGGGCGGCTGGGCGGAGTGGTGTATTACCGAGGACGCCGAGTTGGGTCTGCGCATATTCGAACACGGTTATACCGCGGCCTACGTCCCGCACAGCTACGGCAGGGGCCTGATCCCCGATAACTTTTCCGACCTGAAGAAACAGCGCTTCCGCTGGGCCTATGGCGCCGTGCGCATCATGCGACGGCACATGGCCGCGCTGCTCGGGCTGCGACAGAGTCGGCTGACCTGGGGGCAGCGCTACCATTTTGTCGCCGGGTGGCTGCCCTGGCTCGCGGATGGCTTCAATCTGGCATTCAATCTGGCGGCCATCGCCTGGTCGGTGGGCATGATCCTGCTGCCCGACGAGGTCGCACCGCCGCACATCGTCTTTGCAGTGCTGCCGTTGACGCTGTTTGTATTCAAGCTGTCGAAGATGTTCCTGCTCTATCGCCTGCGTGTGGCCGCCAGCCTGCGCCAGAGCCTGGCGGCGGGCCTTGCCGGCCTGGCGCTATCGCATGTGATCGCGCGCGCGATGCTGACCGGCTTCCTGACCCGCGATATCGGCTTCTTCCGCACGCCGAAGCACGCGAAGGCGCACGGTCTGGTGCGCGCGCTGCGGGATGCGCGCGAAGAGCTGTTGTTCTTAGCGGTGCTGCTGCTGGCCGCCTGGGCGGTGCTGTTGCGCGAGGACGGCGCGCTGCTCGACGTGCGCGTCTGGTCCCTACTGCTGCTGATACAAGGCGTTCCCTATGCGGCAGCGGGCCTGCTCTCGTTGATCAGTGCGGCGCCGCGCCTGCCCGGCAGCTTGGTCGGCAGCATGCGGCGTCTGCAACATCCGCGACTGGCCTGAATACCTGCGCGGGCCAGGCTACTGAAAGTCGTAGTGCTTTTCGACATCTTGCTCGATGTCCCAGACGCACTTCATGCCCCGCGGAAAGGTAATGAGGTCACCGCGTTTGAAATGCTGGGTTTCGCCGCCCTCCGGGGTCACGCTGAACCTGCCGCTTAGCACATAACAGGTCTCCTGCTGCTGGTAGGTCCAGGGGAAGCGCGAGACCTCTTTGCGCCAGATCGGCCAATCATAGACCCCCATCACCTCGAGCTTCATCGGCGAGGGGTTGCGTTCGAGCAGAATCTGCTGGTCGCTCATCCGGGTTTCCTATTCGGTTATGCTGTCGCGAGAGATACGCGGGATGTGCAGTTTAGCGGATGGCCAAAGGCAACGGTGACTCCATGGGACGCGCGACGGTCGTCGCGGAGCTTGCGGTCCATCTGCAGCGGCGCGGCTGGATGCTGGCATGCGCCGAGTCCTGTACGGGTGGCGGGGTTGCGGCGGCGTTGACCGACTTGGCCGGCTCCAGCGCCTGGTTCGACCGGGGCTTCGTAACCTATAGCAACCAGGCCAAGCAGGAGATGCTGGGGGTGTCGGCGGAGACCCTGGCGAAGTTCGGCGCCGTCAGCCGCGAGACCGTCACCGAGATGGCGCGCGGCGCCCTGTTGCATAGCGGCGCGCAGCTGAGCGTGGCCATCAGCGGCATCGCCGGCCCCGGTGGCGGTACGCCGGACAAGCCGGTCGGTACGGTCTGGATCGCATGGGCGACCCCAGGCCTGGTCGACGCGGTGTGGAGGCATCTGCCCGGTGATCGCGCAGCGGTGCGTGCGGCGGCCGTCGACGTCGCGCTGCATGGCCTGCTGGAACACGCGCGATGAATGAGGCGATGCGGCGGATCTTCTTCGCCCTGTGGCCGGACGATGCGGTGCGGCAGGCGCTGTTCCACTGGCAGACCCACAGCCTGCCCGGCGATCTGCGCTGGGCGCACCGCGCCGACCTGCACATGACGCTGCACTTTCTTGGCCAGGTGGCGGGTGTCCATCTGAACGATCTGCGTCAGCTCGGTGCGCAAGTCCAGGGCGAGGGTTTCCGGCTGATCCTCGACGAAATCGGCTATTGGCCGCGGCCCCAAGTCCTGTGGGCGGGCCCATCGGTAGTCCCGGACGCACTGGCGGCGCTGCACCAGCGCCTCGGCACGGGCCTGCGCGAGCTGGGGTTCGAGACCGAGCAGCGCCGCTACCGCCCACATGTAACGCTGGCGCGCAAGGTGACGCGGCGATTCGAATGGCAGCCGCTGTCACCGGTCGATTGGTCGGTCGCCGAGCTTGCGCTGGTGGAATCTCGGTCCGGTACGACCCCCCACTACAGGCCCATCGGGCGCTGGTCGCTCGCGTAGGGCGCCCGACGGGGCAGCAGGAAAAAACCTACCAGCGAGGCAAGAAATTCCTACTGGAAAACAAAAAGAGAACGAACTAGACTCCAGGACACTGCCAACACATTCCGCTCACGGGGAGAAAAAAATGGACGAGAATCGCAAGAAGGCACTGGCGGCCGCGCTCACGCAGATAGAAAAGCAGTTCGGCAAGGGCTCGGTGATGCGCATGGGCGATGCC
>JASFJQ010000340.1:0-3629 GCA_050121305.1 Chromatiaceae bacterium | reverse complement strand
CGCAGGCGTGGCCGCCGCCCGATCTGCAAGCTGCTGTTTCTCGACCGTGAGTAATGTGACGTCCACATTCTGGCTACTGCCGACGCGTGGCGTGACCCTGACCGTCCTGGAGACATAGCCTGGCTTGCTGAATTCCAGGGAGTGGCTGCGGGTCGTCAGCCGCAGGCGCTGCGTGGCCTGGCCCACCTCTCGACCGTCCACGCGTAGCGTCGCATCGGCCGGCCGTGCGGTAATGAACACGATGCCGTATTCCGGTTGCAGGCGGGCATTCAACGATCTCTCCTCGTCGGCGGTGAGCGTCAGCTGGGTGTCGAAGTGCTGATAACCTGGCTTGCTCAGTCGAAACTTGTGCTCGACGTCTGCGGTCAGGGCCAGCGTCACCGGCGTGGTGCCACGAAACACCCCGTCCACACTCACGCTCGCGGCCTCCGGGTCGCTGCTGAGCACCAGGCGCCCGTCGAGCGGCTGCAGCCGGATGGCATCGAGGATCAGGTCTTTACCGGCGATCACCTGCTGCTGCAGCGCTACTGGCTTATGTTTTTCAAGCGTCAGTTCGAGATTATGCGCGCCCTGCAGCAGCTCGGTGTCCAGCGGCGTCACGCCGATCGGCTCTCCGTCTACCGTCACTGTTGCGCCCGGCGGCTCGCTGGCGATCCGTACGCGTGCCCAGGCCGGTTGCAGGACGTGGCTGACGTGCTGCACCTGCCCCTTGCCAGCGACGCTCAGGGTCTCCTCTATTGGCAGAAAGCGCGCCGTCTCGATGCGCAGGCGATGATCACCACCAGGGATCTGGACCCGATCGGTGCCCTCGGTGGCTACCGGCACGCCATCGACCAGCAGCTGGAAAGGGACGTCAGGCTGCAGCGCGATAACGACCTGCCCGGGCAGCTCCTCGAGCGTCAGCTCGAACACCGGATAACCGCCCCCGCGGACCTCGATGGTCTCCTGCAGCGGCCGATAGCCCTCGCGCCGCGCAGTGACCGTGTAGATTCCAGGCAGTGCCAGCCGACGTCCGCCGATGGAGACCGCGGGCGGGAAACCGTCGATCGCCAGACTCTCCGGCTCCGGTGTGACGCGCACGGTAATCGGCGTCGCCAGCAACAGGAACGCGGCCGTCAGCAGTAGCAGCACGAACCCGGCCAAGGCGAGTCGCCGCACCAGACGCTGGCCGGGCGCCGCTGCCGAGGTGTGCGTGACCTCCGGCAGTGCCCGGCCGTTCGAGGGTGGGGGCATGCTCGGCGGCACGAGGTCTGCGGATGCCTGCCGCCCGTGCACGGTGATTTCTACTTGGTCGCCCTGCACGATCCAGTGGATCAGCGACTCACCGATCTCCACGACGTCTCCGGACTTCAGCCACTTCGATGCCGTCAAGTGCTCGTGATTGTGGAACAGCGGCACATCCGTATCGACCGGTTGGATGAACGCATGGCCCTCGGCCAGACCGATATAGGCCACGAGCGCCGCCGCGGGCAGGTCCGGCAAGACGATGTCGGCCTGGGCAGCACCGCCGACCGAGAGCGGCAGTTCCTGCTCGCCCCGCTGGCGTTGTCCCTCTGAATCTTGGATGAAATAGACGCGGCTCAAATGACTTCCTCGCAGCGCACCACCACGGGGGGCAGTGGCACGCCGGGGCGCACCCTAATCACCTTGCGTACATCCCGGTAACCGGGGCGGCTGCCGACAATGGTGTAATCGCCCGGCAACAGTTGTAGCGCGTGGGTATCGAACTGGCCCAGGCGCCCGACACGATAGACCACGACTTCGGTCAGGCCGTCGGACTGCAGGGTAAGCGTCATCGGCATGGCAGCACGGCTCACGAGTTCGCGCAATGTAGCGATTTTTTCTGCCAGGCGCGGCTCATCGGATGGCGCCTCGCCGGTGGTGGCGAGCAGCTGCTTGGCGTTGGCCAGCGGCGCTGCTGAGTAGAGACGTGCCGGTTGATCGAGGTAGTGATCGAACTGCGTATTTAACTGCGCCCGCGCCTCCGCGAGGCGCAGGCCGTCACGGGCGAACCCGGCCGCAGGATCCACTTTCAGCGCCCGACGGTAGAGCGGGATCGCAGCCTGCCAGTCTTCGCGACGCACCAGATCGCTCGCCTGACGGCGCAGGCTGCTCAGCGCCGCCCGCGTCTGCATCTCCTGCAGGCGCTGACGCGCATCGCGAACGGCCGTAGCACCGGGCTGCAGGCGCTCGGCCTCCGCCAGCGCCTTATCGGCCTCATTCGTCTGCCCGGAATCCAGCGCGCCCAGCGCCCGCGTCATCGCTGCTGCAAAGTCACGGGCGTCGATCTGTCCGGCCACGCGCTGCAGCGCCGCCTGCGCTGCATCATAGTCGGCGTCCACCCGCAGCGCCTGGCGGTAGGCGTCACGCGCGGCCTCGAGATCGTTCGCCGCCTCGGCCTTCCGTCCACGGTCCATGTATTCGATAATGGCGCCGCGGTTGCGCGCCTGCACCAGGCCACGCTCTGCATCCTGGTGATCCGGCGCTATCAGCAGTGCGGCCTCGAACCGCGCGATCGCGGTATCCACGTCGTTCTCCGCCAGCGCACGCACGCCGGCTTCCAGCGCGTCCGTCAGCATGTCGGCCCGCCCGATATCGAGCTGCTGCAGCCGGCCGAGGGCAGCCTGATAATCGCGCGCCGCCAGCGCGAACCGGCGCTCGGCAAAATAACGGTCGGCCGTGGATGCGAGATCCGCGGCCTCGCTCCAGTCGGGCTCGCCCCAGGCATCCGCATTGTCCAACGCCAGCTCGGCGCGCAACCCCAGATACCGCTGCAACGCCTGATTCGCGGCATCACGCTGTGCCTCACTCTCGTCGCTCGGCACCGGCGATGATGCCGCTATCTCGGTCTCCGCCACGGGCGCAACGACCCTGGGCAGCCCGAAGACCACGGCCAGCGTCAGTATCAACAACGCAGAGAGTGGCATCCACAGCCAGCGAAGGTTAGCGCCTGGGCCGCCGGCCGAATCGCCGACTTGCCCGGGCGGCCGCAGCACGGGTGTCTCCTTCACCTCGGGCGGTTGACCGGTTCTCATGGTGTCCTCGGGTCAGGGATCGGCGAGGCCGGTCTCGGAGACATAGATGCGTTTTAGCAGTGCACGCCACTTGGCGTACTGCGCCTCGGCCGACCCGGTGAGCTCGTGGGTCTCGCCCTCTACCTCGACCACCATAGGCCCGGCCTCCGACGAAAAAGACTCGTCCAGCTCGACGATCGCTTCACGATGGATGCTGCTTTCCGAGGACTTGTCGAAACCGGTCTTGATCGCATAGGCGCCGCCTAACACCAGACTATCGCGCAACACGCTCGCAGCGGCATTGCCGCCATTGCCGGTGGCCTCTATGGCTATCGCGCCAAGTATGGCCGCTACGCCCAGGGCCTTGCGTTTCAGGGCGTCATACTGGACCTCGCGCAGCGCCTCCGCCTCTTCGCTACGCGCCCTGCGCCACTCCGTGTAGGGCCGCTCCATCTGCCGAGAAAAGTTCCCGAAATGTCCGTTCAGTGTGTCGATAAGCAGCAAGTCCCGGTCGCGAATCGCCTGGACGCGACGATACATGGGATCGTCTGCCGCCGGTAAGCGCACAACGCTGAACTTGCCATCGTCTTCGCGCAGATAGCCGGTAAAGGCGTC
>JASFJQ010000339.1:0-3636 GCA_050121305.1 Chromatiaceae bacterium | reverse complement strand
ATGGCTTGTCACTCAATACGGCCAGGAAATGTTGAGTCTGGCCTTGTCGACGCGCTGACCGTGCCAACAAGCTCAGTGGCGCCGTACATGCGCATGTAGGAGAAGCAACCACGACCCGGGATCGTCCGCACGTGGTTGCTCTCCCGACCCCTTGGGCAGCGCTTCATCCTGGAATCCTGCCTCGTCGATCGTTCGGGGCTCACTCGACCAGCTCGGGGTCTCCGGGCCGCCACGTCTTTGCGAACCAGGGCTCAAGCGGGCCGTAGAGACGGAACAGCATGTTCCAGCCCTTGCCGGGAATCGTCTGGATCCAGTTCCCTTCCTTGCCCGCGGGCGCCTCGGGGCCGAAGTAGACGTCGTACGAGCCGTCGGCGTTCTGCCGCAGCGCTTCGTCGACGCTGCTGACGCCCGGGAACTGCTGGTCGGTCTGCAGCATGGCGCGGGTCTGGTTGCTGTATAGCGTGAAGGACCAGAAGTCCTTGGCGGGGACGTTCGGAGGCAGGTGGACCCGGTAGGTCCTGCTGCCATCGAGGGGCTTCTTCCGTGCGTCCGTGTAGGCCACGGCGTACTGGGAGCCCTTGCCGACCATCTTCGAGGTCATGGCCGGGGTGATGCCGGTCGCGTAGAAGTGGAAGAAAGCACGGGCGTCGAGCACGACGGCGCCGTCGTCGAGGAACTCGTGGCTACCGCCCGGGAACGGCGTGGCCCAGATGCTTTCGCCGGGGTAGTAGTAGAAGCTGTCATCACGCGGGCGTGCCGCGAGCGTTCGCACCGTGGCGGCGCCGATGTCGGCGGCCTCGGTCAGGATCTTCTTCATCCGCGCGTCGGGCCTGAATGGCTGGCCCTTCTTGATGCCGATGGACGCCAGCAGGCCGAGGAGTTCAGGATCCTGGCCTGCGGCTGGCTCCGCCTGCACGACCTCGTTGATCTCCTCGAAGATCCCGTAGTCCATGCGGTGGATCGTGTTGTGGAACACGCCGGAGACGTTGATGAAGTTGATCTTCGGTGGGTTGCCTGCCTGCGACAGCGGGTAGACACGGAAGATCTTCTTCGTCGCCTCGATGGCCGGAGCGGTACTGCCGTCCACCTGGAATCCGCGCCAGATGACCCAGTTCCCGTAGGTGTTCGTTCGTGCCACGTGGTATCCCCGCGGGACCTCACCCTCATACCCTGGTGGGAGGATCAGGAACTTGCCGCCCTTGCCCTTGTCGGGGCCCGCGTTGCCGAAATCGGCCACGTAGTGGAACCAATGATCGTCGATGAGGCCGAGCACGTCGGGCGGCGTCTCGATGACCATGGGCTCGTCCTTCATCTCGAGCCACATCGCCATGTAGATACTGACCGTGTTCGGCGTGAGCCACAGGGCCTTCGAGTCCATCAGTTGCTCGAACAGCAGAACGGTCTTGTTGGCTGGTCCAAACCCGAGAATCCCCTTGCGCATCCCGTGCATCGAGGCGATCTGGATGCTGCTCAGGTAGGCCTGCACGGCTCGCTGGAAGTCCAGGTTGTCGTAGACCTTCTGCGCCGTCGCCTCGTCGGGTACCCCGTCGAAGAACTTCAGCGCTCCGAGGCGTGTTTCTAGCCTGTCGGGTGTCGCGATCCCGGCGGGGACCTCGGTGGTCATCTTCATCGTCGCTGGCTCTGCAAGCACCACCAGACTGGTCGACATTAGTCCGGCAACAGCCAGGGCGTAGAATGCTTTTGACTTCATTTCTAACTCCTTGGTACGGAATAGACTTATTTATAAGTATTGTCGTCAAGAGTTGGAGCGGAAACCCGCCACTTCACGCCATCTGACGAAGGAACCTGACGTCGGATCTGCCTGGGGTATTTCAACACGCTCCTAGTGTCCGGTAGAGGCCGGGGAGACTTGCGTTGGAACGCATCGCCGATCTCGTACACGCCGGAAAAATGACCCACGGCGCGCCTTGCGCCCGATTCTGTTGCGGCACAGGCACCGGCACCTGGAGCTGTGGGCTGCACTGTTCCATCGCAGACTACGGCGAGTGAGGGTCAAAGCACCGTCGCATACCCTGCCCGCTTGACCAGCACTTTTCGCGGTCAGTGGCGTGAAATGGCCAGACGTTCGGCCCAGGGCACCGTAGCATCGAAACAGGCATCCCGAACGATAGAGTGCGCCGCCGCACCCACAAGCGAGGCGTTTCCTGTCTTCTCGCAATACGGTCAATGACGATGCGATATCCAGTATTTTTAGCAATTGCGTGCGCGACTGTTCTCACAGGGTGCATGGGCCCGCCAGTATTGAAGCGGCAGGTGATCGGCTACGACGAGGTGATCTCCGAGATCGAGCAGGATCTGCTGCTGCTGAACATCGCCCGCTCGGCCAGAGGCGAGCCGGTCCACTTCACGGCCACATCGAGTATCGCGGCGACCTTCGACTGGACCACCACGCTGGACGCGACCGGACGTCTCGAAGACTCGAGCGGTACGGATTTCTTCAATCTCAACCTCGGCGCCAGCGCTTCCGAGAATCCCACCTTCAGCCTCAAGCCGATCACGGGCCAGGACTTCACCAAGAGGATCCTCGTTCCGTTCACCGACACGGCGTTCCATGTCCTCGCCTATCAGGCGGGGGCCATCGACCGCGTCATGCGACTCATGGGCTTCGGCTTCGAGTTCCAGAATCCCGATGGCAGCTTTGTCCGGCTGATAGAGAACGACCCGGCCCGCCCGGCCGAATATGAAGAATTTCGTCGTCTCGTCGTCCATCTGCGATGGCTCCTCGACACACGTGGACTGTTCGTTCGCACGCTGGTCTTCGAGGAGCTGATGGTCCATCAATTCGATGCCGTGCCACGATCCCAGGACATCACAGCCGGCTTCGACAAGGGTCTCAAGTGGCGCCAGAAGCCGGACGGTAGTTACGAGCTGCGCCGGTTCCAGTCGGGCCGTGTCGTCGTGACCAATTACGATCCGGCCGCACTGACCGATCAGGAGCGATTCGAGCTCAACGAGAAGATCAAGCGCAATCCCAGTGGCTATGTATACGTGCACCTGAAGCCCGATGGCCCGGGCGGCGAATGGCCGGTTCAGGGGGCCATCTGGCTACGCAGTATGCTCCAGATGCTGAACTTCGTGGCGGATGGCATCGGCGCAGCGCCCGAATTCGACGTGGCGCCCGACCCCCGGACACGGGGGCGCGTCGCGGCCAACCCGGCCGCGACGCTGAAGATCAACGTCACGGATGACGCGCCAGCCGGCAATGTCGCTTTCGCGAGTGCCGGCGATCGATTCTACAGCGTCGACGACACGTCCTGGGATCGGGCGGCCTTTGCCACGCTCGGCGACCTGTTCCAGAGCACCGTGGGCGAAGTCGAGGATGTCGGTATACCGATCACCATTGCGAAATAGGAGACAGCAAACGATGGGTGGCGTCCAGTGCAATCGCGAGCTGGCATGAATCCAGCGGACGCTCCAGCCAGCCGATGGAGAGAATGATGTTACTCCCGTTACAAGAGACGCTTCGTCAAATCATGCGAGCATGCCTGCTCACGGCCCTCGCGGCTCTTGCGCTGTCGGCCTCTGCCGCGGAGCAGACCGTCCTGGTCCGCACGGAGAGTCCGCGCGCTACACTCGAATCGTTCGTGCAACTCCGTGACGCTGGCGAGGCCGCCA
>JASFJQ010000338.1:0-3654 GCA_050121305.1 Chromatiaceae bacterium | reverse complement strand
CACCTCTACCCGGTCTTTTTTGGCTTCAAAGGCGGCAAAGGGGTGGCCACGGCACTGGGTGTGCAGTTCGGACTGGACTGGATGATCGGCGCAGCTGTCGCCGCCACTTGGCTTTTCATGGCCAAGGTGGCAAATATCTCGTCACTGGCGGCATTGATCTCGATGTTGCTGGCGCCGCTGTACATCTGGCTGATCTGGCCTGCCCCCGAACTGCTTGGCATGCAGGTGTTGATCACGCTGTTATTGATCTGGCGTCACCGCAGCAACATCAAGAATCTGTTGGCCGGCGATGAAGGGCGGATCTCCAAACAGCAGGGCAACTGATCCACAGTCCGGAACTAACCGCCGGAGCCCAAATCCTGCAGTGACCAGCGCGGCCGGATGTCGAAGCGCAGATCGTCATGCTGACCGGTGCGCAGGCGTTGCCAGCCTGCATAAGCGATCATTGCGCCGTTATCCGTGCATAGCTCGGCGCGCGGGTAATAGGCCCGTCCGCCGAGCTTCTGCATCAAGCCGGCCACGCGGGCACGCAAGGCCTGATTGGCGCTGACGCCGCCGGACATGACCAGCGCCCTGCTCCCTGTCTGCTCGATGGCGCGCCGGCACTTGATCGCCAGGGTATCGACGACGGCGTCCTCGAAGGCCCTGGCGATATCTGCGTGCAGCTTGTCACGCTGGGCCGGCGGCGTCTGCTCCGACTGTTGCTGCAGCGTGGTCAAGGCGAAGGTCTTGAGGCCGGAGAAGCTGAAATCGAGCCCGGGGCGATCGGTCATGGGGCGTGGAAAACGGAAGCGCGCGGGATCACCGCGCCGGCTCAGCGCAGCCAAGGCTGGACCTCCCGGATAGCCCAGGCCGAGCAGCTTGGCCGTCTTGTCGAACGCCTCGCCCGCCGCATCGTCGACCGATTCGCCGAGCAACTCGTATACGCCGACGTCGGTGACCTGCACCAGCTGGGTGTGCCCGCCGGAGACCAGCAGCGCGACGAATGGAAACACCGGCGCCGGATCCTCGAGCATCGGGGCGAGCAGATGGCCCTCCATGTGATGTATGCCCAGCGCCGGCACATCCCATGCCCAGGCCAGGCTGCGCGCAAATGCCGCACCAACCAACAGCGCACCGGCGAGGCCCGGGCCGGCCGTGTAGGCAACCGCGTCGATCTCCGCTGCGGTGGACTGCACCTCGCTGAGCAGCGCGTTGACCATCGGTGCCAGTTTACGAACGTGGTCGCGCGAGGCCAGTTCCGGCACGACGCCGCCAAAACCGCTGTGCAACGGGATCTGGCTGTAGACCGTGTGGCCGAGCAGTCCGTGTCTGCTGTCGTATACCGCGACCCCGGTCTCGTCGCAGGATGTCTCGATCCCCAATACCCGCATGCTACCGAGTCACCGTCATGTCATTGAAATTTTTGCATTTCGTCGAGCGAGGGATTACCATTTCGCGCCCTTGGGAGTGTCACAGCCCAGGGATCGTCATGGCGGTATTGCCCGTCATGTTAACTGATCGATCATTTAGAGGAAGCAATGCCGCACGTACGAGTCAAAGAAAACGAGCCCTTCGAGGTCGCCATGCGCCGCTTCAAGCGCTCTTGCGAGAAAGCTGGAGTCCTGGCCGAAGTTCGGCGCCGCGAGTTCTACGAAAAGCCTACCTGGGAGCGCAAGCGCAAGGCCGCCGCCGCCGTCAAGCGTTGGCAAAAAAAGGCCAGCCGCGACAGCCGCCGATTCGAACGCCTCTATTGATCACCCCGCCGGTGTTGAAGCAGAAGCTGACAGACGAGATGAAGACCGCCATGAAGGGCGGCGAGAAGGCGCGCCTCGGCGTCATTAGGCTGATGCTCGCGGCAGTCAAGCAGCGCGAGGTAGACGAGCGCCTCGAGCTGGACGACAGCCAGATCCTGGCCGTGCTGGACAAGATGGTCAAGCAGCGCCGAGACTCGATCCAGCAGTATTCCAACGCCGGACGGGACGACTTGGCTGCTCAAGAGGCGGCCGAAATAGAGGTCATCCAGGAGTTCCTGCCGGCAGCACTTTCAGAGCCCGAGATCCTCGCGATCATCGATGCAGCGATCGCCGAGACGGCAGCCGAATCGATGCGCGACATGGGCAAGGTGATGGGGGTCGTCAAACCACAGGTACAGGGCCGCGCCGATGTAGGCATGGTGAGCGGCCTCGTCAAAAAAAAGCTGGGCTGATCCTACCTCTGCAAGCGCATGCTAGGCTTGCACCATGTCCGGCGCCATTCCCCAGCATTTCATTGACGAACTGCTCACCCGGGCCGATATCGTAGACGTCATCGGCCGCCGTATTCCCCTGAAAAAGGCCGGTCGCGAGTATCAGGCGTGTTGTCCCTTTCACAGCGAGAAGACGCCCTCCTTCACTGTCAGTCCGACAAAACAGTTCTATCACTGCTTCGGTTGTGGCGCGCACGGCAGCGCGGTCAGTTTCTTGATGGAGTACGATCGCCTGAGCTTCCCAGAGGCAGTCGAGGAACTGGCCTCCTCGTTGGGTCTGGATGTACCGCGCGAGGCAGGTTTTGCCCAGGGCCCGGATCATCGCCCCCTGTACGAAATTCTCGAACGAGCGGCACAGTATTTCGCTCAACAGCTGCGCAGTCATCCGCAGGCAGCGCGCGCGGTCGATTATCTGCGCTCACGGGGCGTGAGCGGTGAAATCGCCGCTGGCTTTCGGCTAGGCTGGGCGGCGCCTGGCTGGGACAACCTGCTGAAGGCTCTGGGCGACGACCAGGCCCAAGTTCGCCTCTTGCGCGAGGCCGGACTCATCACCGAGCAGGACGGCAAGCGCTACGACCGTCTTCGTGATCGCATTGTCTTCCCGATCCGCGATGCCCGGGGCCGTGTCGTGGGTTTCGGCGGACGTCTCCTTGGTGACGGCAAACCCAAATACCTGAATTCGCCCGAGACCCCCGTTTTCCACAAGGGCCGAGAGCTGTACGGCTTATACGAGGCACGACAGGCAGATGCCAATCCCCAGCGGCTGCTGGTTGTGGAGGGCTACATGGACGTGGTCGCGCTCGCTCAGTTTGGTATCCACATCGCAGTTGCGACACTCGGCACCGCGACGACACCGGACCATCTGGAAAAACTCTATCGCGCGACGCCCGAGGTCGTATTTTGTTTTGATGGCGATCGCGCTGGGCGTGACGCCGCATGGAAGGCCCTGCTGACGGCGCTGCCGCTGATGCGTAACGGTCGCCAGGCACGTTTCTTGTTTGTACCCGAGGGCGATGATCCGGACAGCCTGGTGCGTCGCATCGGCGGCGAACCTTTCCGCGACATGATCGGCCAAGCCCTCCCGCTTTCCGAGTTCCTGTTCGAGAATCTCGCCTCCCAGGTCGACATGCAGACACTGGATGGACGCGCACGCCTGGGCGAACTGGCACGACCGCTGCTCGAACGACTGCCTCCGGGCGTGTTTCGTGACATGATGCAACAGGCCTTGCGGGAACGCCTTGGCCTTTCGGCGCCGCCGAGTTCCCCCATGCGGAGCGCACGGCAGCCAATCCGCCGCCCGCAGGGCAGTATTCCGCCGATCCGGCGCGCCGTCGCCCTGCTCGTACAGCACCCGGAACTGGCCCAACTAGAATTGCCCGTGGGTTGGGAGAAACTGGATTCACCAGGGATCGCGCTGCTTCAGGAGC
>JASFJQ010000337.1:0-3662 GCA_050121305.1 Chromatiaceae bacterium | reverse complement strand
CGGGCGGCTCGCCCGGCGCGAAGTGGCCATCGTCACTAGCAGCGAAGCGGGGTAGTGACGATGGCCGGAAACGTAGCAACCGCAACGCGCGCAGGCTGATTTTGGGAATGACATGCGAATGACGCGTTCGCAAACTGCGCGAAACCGTCGAATTCATCCGTGGTCACTGCGGCTCAGTGGCAAAAAGGCGCGAAAGGACCAGGCGGCGCGCCGCGGCTTCCACCGTTGGTCCTTCTTCGATCAAGTCACTGAAGCGGCATCCATCCAATCCAGGGGTATCCCCCGATCTCAATCTCACGCGGCATTGCCGCAGAAACGCAAAGGAGGTGAACACCACCATCGTCAAGAACGCCCCTTCCGGGGCATGCTGGTCTGCGCCGATACAGATCCCAACAGGGAGCACCGGCGTTGCCTGCTGACAGGCACATTCAGGTCGAACGGGGTGGTACCCGAAGATCGAATCCGCGACTGCGGACCGGAGACGCCACGGCTCTCCGGTGGTCAGAAACACTCATCAGACTGCAAACACCAACAACGACCTGAACCACCGGCTTTGATTTAAAGAGGGAGGAAGCGAACGGCGGGTTACCGATCAGGAACCGGTCGCTCGGCTATGCTGGTCGGCCGGCCAGTCCTCGGCCAGAGCGGCCGATGGAGGTTCGACCCGGCAGCGACTGCAATGGGTTGGTAAACGGTCGTAGGCCGGGAAAGCTCACCGAACGGCGTGTATGGACTCCTCCTCGTTTGCAAGCACCCTGTTTTTTGACGGTTAGATTCGACTGCTCACGTGTATTCGGTCTGTATATCGTGCCGTGTGGCACGTGACCTTAATGGGCTATTCGCGCGTCTGCACCCTATTGCTTTCTCGTGCTTTTCTGCACTTTGCCGTTCACGGGTTTTGCTGACGCCGGTCCGACCTGTTCGCCATTACTCAGAATGCTTTGCAATCGTTATTGGTCGCTCCTATCGAAGCATTGTTGGGTTGTCTATTCAGCCGAGCGAGCTCGCCGCGCGCTGCGGTTCGTAGTCCAACTCGTTTCGAATCATTGACCAGGCCATGCGCGCGGTCTTGTTTGCCAGCGCCACCGTCGCCACGTTCATATGTCGGCGGCTCGTCAGTCTCATCAGCCATTGACTGAGCGGATCGTCCTTGTCCTTTGCCGCACGGATGGCAGCGCGAGCACCGTGCACGAGCAACTTGCGCAGGTAAGGATCGCCACGTTTGCTGATCCCCAGCAAGCGCTGCTTGCCTCCCGTGCTGTGCTGCCTTGGAGTCAGTCCGAGCGATACGGAGAAGTCGCGACCTTTGCAGAACTGCTCGCCACTACCCAGCGTCGCGATCAACGCTGTGGCCGTCATCGGGCCCACGCCGCGAAGTTCCTGCAAACGCCGCGCGGCGGGGTGGCTCTTGGCCAAAGCGCTTATCTCGTCGTCGAGTTCCTTGACTCGTCGCTCCAACGCCAACAGGTCAGCCCACACACCGGCGAGCAACCCTCGGAATCGGTTGGTCAGCCCGTTCTCGGCATCCTCGAGCCACTGTGGGATGGCCATGCGCAATTTCGCCAAGCTCTGCGGGGCTATCAGCCCATACTCCGCCACCAATCCACGGATTTGATTTGACTTCGCGGTGCGCGCTCCGACCAGTTCCTCGCGAATACGGTGCATGGCTTGAATGTCTTGCTGCTCGACGCTCTTGATCGACACAAATCGCATCGTCGGGCGACTTATTGCTTCGCAGATGGCTTCTGCATCGTTGTAGTCGCTCTTGTTGCTCTTGACGTAAGGTTTCACGAACTGTGGTGCAACCATTTTCACCACATAGCCTCGCGCCTGAAGCTCGCGCGCCCAATAATGCGCGCCTGCACAGGCCTCGATCCCGATCTCGCTGCCCGGCTCAACCTTCTTAATGATCGCTGCTAGCCACTTTTGGCGGCTGAGCTGTCGACGCCACACGGGTTCGTCCTTCCGATCAACCCCGTGCACTTGGTAGACGTTCTTTGCCAAATCAACTCCGACACGAATGATCTCCATGACAGACTCCTTCTCACTATTGACTGGTTGGTCGTAACCTCCAGTCTGGCACCTCGATGCCGGGTTGTAGGTGAGGAGGAGTCCATCCCATTGCTTTCCGATTCGCCGACCGACAGGAACCAACACGTAGCTGTCCTTAAGCAAAGGCTTATGGAACTGTCAGGATTTTTTACAGTGAATCCAGCTGAAACGGCAGGTCTCAACACAAAGCCGTCCTATTGTAGAACCCGGGTGCTCGCAAGAAACCAACACATTGCGGGCGTGTAGTCCGAGTAGCTAGCCGTCCGCTTTCTGGCATCAGAGCTATGTCGTGGGCTTGGGAAGCTGAGCGCCTACCCCCTCAACACTGTTCGTTCGCCAGATAGACTGAAGACAATTGGAGTGTTTTTGCCGAATCTGCATAGCCGAGTACTTTTCGGTCACGTACAAAGGACTCCGCAAGAGTGACTGAAACATTGGCGCTGTAGTATGGTGCCGCGGAAGGCGCCAGAAGATGGGCTTCGTCAGTACATCAAGTACTCATGTCGAGTCGCAGCTGTGGTGTGACACTGTCATGTACCGCGCTAAACTGCAGGCAAAAATCCGGGAGGTAAATATGATCGGCCGAAACAAACCAAGCTTCGTTGCACTTACGGTGGCACTGTTCATCGCTGCGGCTGCTTTCTCAAGCGCCACCTATGCTCAAATACAATCCCTGCTGTGGGGCGGACAAATCTGCAAGCCCGTTAACGGCGCACAGGGCCTCATATGGAATGGGGACGGTGCCTTCAACACCAGTAACGCACCGCTGTTGGTCGTCTGTCCCCTGGCGTATGACCCGTTATCTGAGGTTTCAATAGGTGCCACCGTCAGGGTCGTAAACCGGGCTAACTCTCAAAGGACTGTGGGGTGCGTTTTAAGGATTAACAACCCGGATGGTAGTCTTGCGTACCGAGAACCGCTTACCGAAACATTATTACCAACTCAGTTGGTACTCTTTTTATTTGCCAACTTCCCCGTCGTAGACTCGCAGACAGCAATTGCAGTATGCAATTTGGCACCACAGACTGGTGTAACCACAGTTGGTGTCGATTTGGTTGAGTAAATTGGGTTCTTGATCCGAACTATGCGCTAGCTTGCAGCGTTGTCCTAATAGCCCCTGACGTAGGTGCGCAAGACGAGTGCCTGATCGTCAGGGGTATTCGCAAGCCCTGCAGCTTCCGCCGCGCCGCGACCCTTGACTTGAGTGCACCGAGCCGATCCCGGAAGGTGACCGCTAAAGCCCTGGCAGACACGCCTCGATTTCTGGCTAACGGCAGTTCGTGGCCGGGAGCGTTGGTTCCCGGCGTCGCTACCGTGGAGGATTCTGACGGCCTGGGCAAGCGCCGCCGTTAGGACCGTTCTTGGCTGGTTCCAGTCATTGGCCGGGCCGTTGCTTTCAAGCATCCTGAGCGTTGATTTCGCCGCGTCGCGAATGTCTCTTCCTGGCCGACAAGAGCCAAAGTGCCGGCCCCAAGTGAGAGCCTGAGTGAATTGCTTGGATATAGGTCCGTTACCAACACTGTATAGCTAGTCCGTACCGCCTTCAGCGATCCTAGACGCAGCCAGCAGGTAGCTGTTGGTGAAGGCGGGACATGCACCCGCGGACTACG
>JASFJQ010000336.1:0-3663 GCA_050121305.1 Chromatiaceae bacterium | reverse complement strand
ATTCGAGGTGCTCGCCGTGCTGCAGATCAGCAGTGCGGAGACTGACCAGCTGCGTTTGGGCGAAGCGATCGGCCCGACCGTTACCCTGCTCGACCTGCCGTACGCATTTCCGCCGGCCGAGGACTGATCCAGGAGTCTGCGCGGTAGAAAATATCTCTACTGCAAAAGCGCTACAACGTTGCATTTTTCTGTTCTTTTTCGCTACATAGTGCCCACTATGCGCCTCAAAAGAACAGAAAACCGTCTTCGCCGTGCCACTTTTTCGCTACGGATATTTCTACCGCGCAGACTCCTAGCCCGTTGTCTGGCTGGTTACCTACTGCGCCCGCGATCGCTGTCGCAGCCCTTTCGCCCTACAGTCACCCCTGCGATAATCCGGCCCCAAGACCAAATCCCAGATCACCAGGAATGCAGCCTTGCCGTCCGCCGCCGACAGCGACGACCACCGTCCGCTGATTGCCCATGTCGTCTACCGGCTGCAGGTGGGCGGTCTCGAGAACGGCGTCGTCAATCTGGTTAACCGTCTTCCTGAAGCGAGTTATCGTCACGCGATCGTCTGTCTCAGCGAGGCGACCGACTTCCGCGTACGCATCCGGCGCGACGACGTGGCTATCTACGAGATGCACAAACGACCGGGACAGGACCTCGGTTGCTGGCGGCGCCTGTTCCGGCTGTTCCGCAGGATCCGACCATCGCTGGTGCACACGCGCAATATCGGCTGCCTGGAGGCGCAGATCCCGGCCTGGCTGGCACGCGTACCCTGCCGGGTGCATGGCGAGCACGGCTGGGACGTCAGTGATCCGGACGGCAGCAACCGGAACTACCGCTGGCTGCGCCGCCTGCACAATCCATTGGTGCATCGTTTCATCGCGCTGTCCCGTGAACTTGAGCATTACCTGTCTCAGCGCGTCGGCATCCGGAGACGAAAACTCAGACGCATTTACAACGGTGTGGACGACGAGACTTTCCATCCCGGCCCCAGCGACGCGCTACCCGAGGGATTTCGCGGTGACCACTGCATCGTATTTGGCACGGTCGGCCGGATGCATGGCGTCAAGGATCAGACCAACCTGTGTCAGGCCTTCATCCATTTATGTGCTGAGCACCCGCAGCTGGCCGGGAAGATGCGCCTGGTGATGATCGGTGATGGCCCGTTGCGGCAGACATGTATCGAGCAGCTGGCCGCGGCTGGACGCAGCGAACAATCCTGGCTGCCAGGCAATCGAGACGATATCCCCAAGCTCATGCGTGGCTTCGATGTCTTTGTGCTGCCCTCCCAGGCCGAAGGGATCTCCAATACCATACTGGAGGCCATGGCCACCGGCCTGCCTGTTATTGCGACAGACGTGGGCGGTAACGGCGAGCTGGTTGCTGCCGGTTCGACCGGCGCGCTGGTGCCGGCCAACGACCCGACCGCCCTTGGCGCGCAGATGGCCGCCTATGCAGCGCAACAGCGCCTGCGACGGGTACACGGCCAGGCGGGTCGCCAGCGCGTCGCGGAGCGTTTCAGCCTGGCCCATATGTTGAGCGCCTATGCGGGCGTATACGACGAACTCCTGGAAGAGCGCGCCGTCGCGCACTGATGAAATGTGCGGCATAACAGGCATCTTCGACATCCAATGCGACGCCAGGCCTGACGAGGCGCTGATCCGGCGCATGACCGATGCGATCATCCATCGCGGTCCCGACGAGGCGGGATATCATGTCGGTCCGGGCATCGCGCTCGGTCACCGCCGCCTGTCGATCATCGACATCGCCACCGGGCAGCAGCCCCTATTCAATGCCGATCGCAGCCTTGCCATCGTCTACAACGGCGAGGTCTACAACTTTGCGGAGTTACGCGAGGAACTGCGGGACCTCGGCTTTCGCTTTCATACCCGTTCGGACACCGAGGTGATTCTGCATGCCTGGGAGGCCTGGAACTCGGCCTGCGTCGATCGCTTGCGCGGTATGTTTGCTTTCGCCATCTTCGATGAAAGGCGGCGGCAGCTGTTCCTCGCGCGTGATCGCCTGGGCATCAAGCCGTTGTATTACGCGCTGTTGCCAAACGGGCATCTTGTGTTCGGCTCCGAACTCAAGGCATTGCTGCCGCATCCTCAGCTACCGCGTCAGCGCGACCCGCGGGCGATAGAGGATTACTTCGCCTACGGCTACATTCCCGAACCAAAAACGATCTTCTCCGGGGTATACAAGCTCCCGCCAGGCCATACGCTGCTGATCGAAAAGGGACGACCTAGTCTTCCTCAGCCACATCGCTTCTGGGATATCCCGTTTGCTGACAATGGAGTCGTCTCGCAAGATGCCGCCGAAAGCGAACTCATCGAGCGCCTGCGCGAGGCGGTCGATATTCGCCTGGTCGCCGAGGTCCCACTGGGTGCCTTCCTCTCCGGCGGCGTCGATTCCAGCGCGATCGTTGCAATGATGGCCGGTCTAATGAACCAAGCTGTGAAGACCTGTGCGATCGGCTTTGACCTCACAGGCTACGATGAAACGCGCTACGCCCGCCAGGTCGCCGAGCTTTATCGAACCGACCACCAAACTGATACCGTAGCGGCCAACGACTTCGCATTGGTCGATAAGATGGGATGGTTGTATGACGAGCCCTTCGCCGACAGCTCCGCGATGCCGACCTACCGAGTATGCGAGGCCGCCAGGCGGCGGGTTACGGTCGCGCTGTCCGGCGACGGCGGCGATGAAAACCTTGCCGGCTATCGCCGCTATCGCATGCACCTGGCCGAAGAGCGCTTGCGCAGCCGGCTTCCGCTAGGCCTGCGCAGGGCGCTGTTCGGCCCGCTCGGCGCCGTCTACCCGAAGGCCGACTGGGCGCCGCGCTATCTGCGTGCGAAGACTACCCTGCAGGCCCTGGCTCGAGACAGTGTCGCGGCCTGGTTCCACAGCGTCTCGCGTACCGATGACGAGCAGCGAGACAGGCTGTTCAGCACATCATTGCGGCGCGACCTGGGCGGCTATAACGCCGTAGAGGTGCTGCGTGAACACGCGGCACATGCGCCCACTCAACACCCTTTGTCACTGGTCCAATACCTCGACCTCAAGACGTTCCTGGTCGGTGTCCTGCACAAGGTCGACCGCGCCAGCATGGCGCACTCTCTTGAGGTGCGCGTACCGCTGCTGGACCACCAGCTGGTGGAGTGGATGTCCGGCCTGAAACCGGAGTGGAAACTCGTCGGAGGCGACGGCAAGCACCTGTTCAAACGCGCGCTCAAGCCCTATCTGCCGGAGGACATCATGTACCGCCCCAAACAGGGCTTCTCGATCCCACTGGCGGAATGGTTCCGCGGCCCGCTGGCAGAGAAATACCGACGCGAGGTGCTGAGCGAGGCGATGACCGACAGCGGCCTGTTCGACCGCGGCTATCTCCTAACGTTGCAACAGCAGCACATCAGCGGTCGCCGCGACAACAGCACCACAATGTGGGCGCTGCTGATGTTCGCCTTGAGCGAGCAACACCTCGCTGCAAGCTGATCTACTGCGCAAAGGCCGGTCGGCTGACTTCAGATTGACAGGAGACGCGGCGGCCCCTTAGATGCCGCCGCACAGGTCTCTCTGCGTTCAGTCCTTCAACGCTGCATGTGCGGCCGCCAGACGCGCCACCGGTACCCGCGGCGCCGAACAGGAGACATAGTTCAGCCCCGCGCTGTGACA
>JASFJQ010000335.1:0-3676 GCA_050121305.1 Chromatiaceae bacterium | reverse complement strand
GGTCGGCAGATGGTCGAAGCCCTCGATCAGAAGGCCCTCGGGGTCGAGATCCGTGAAGCCCTGCGGCCCGGTCATCTCGGTGCAACCCTCGCTGCGGAACCAATCCGCAGCGCTGTCGAGCAGGCGCTCGGCCACCGCTGGGTCGTCAGTGCACTCGAACCAGCCGAAACGTCCCCGTTTGTAACCAAGCTTCGCCGTCTCCAGTGTGCTGACGATACAACAGAGCCTCCCCACCACTTGGCCCGCGTCGCTTGCGAGAAACAGCCTGACGTCAGACACTTCGAATGCCGGGTTCTTGCGTCGATCGAAGTACGCGAGTTCGTCGGAAATAATCTGCGGAACATGATAAGGGTGGTCCCGGTAGAGTCGATACGGCAGCTCGACCCAGGATTTGAGCTCACCGCGACTCGCAACTTGGCGCACATCGATACTCATCGAGACCATTCCGAATGACAGGCAAAAAGGCACACCGGCCAGCAGCGTTCACCGGTCTGGTCCTCGCAGGAGAACGCGGACCGCTCGACCCCCTGACCGACGCCTCGGGCGCATGCTGCAAGGCCCTGGTGCCGGTCGGGGGCACGCCCATGGTACTCCGGGTGCTCAGCGCGCTGGAGCGCAGCGAGGAGGTCGGCTCGATTCTACTCAGTGGTCCGACAAGAACCCAAATCGCGCAGAATCCTGAACTGAAGGACGGCATAGCCGAGGGCCGCTGGGATTGGCAGCAACCAAGAGCTACGCCGAGCAGGAGTACCTCTGCCGCGCTGCAGTCCCTCCAAACAGCGCCTGTCCTGCTGACGACGGCCGACCACGCGCTGTTGCATGCCGACGTCGTAGATCATTTTTGCGCCGCCGCGCGCCGAACCGGGTGCGACCTTGCAGTGGCACTGGCCGATCACACCCGCGTCATGGAGGCCTTCCCGGATGTCCGCAGGACCGCTCTGCGCTTTCGCGGCGGCGCCTTTTGCGGCTGCAATCTGTATGCCTTCATGACGCCCGAGTCGCGGCGCGTCGCGGAGTTCTGGGGTCGCATGGAGAACGACCGCAAGCGCCCTTGGCGTATGGTTCGCACGCTGGGCTGGGCACCCCTGCTGGCCTACCTGACCAGACTCCGCTCCCTGGAGGAGACGCTGCAGATGCTGTCCCGGCATCTCGGGCTGCGCATCTGCCCAGTGATAACGCCGTTTCCGGAGGCGGCGGTCGACGTCGACAAGCCCAGCGACCGGGATCTGGCAGAACGCGTACTCCTGAACCGGTCGCAGCCGACGTTACCGTGACGAACCCGCCGGCCCTCGCGCAGCTCCGGCCAACTCTCAACCAGCCAGCGTCATATCCTCGGCCTGCTCGGCCGACTGCCAGCGCCCGACCATCGCTGAGGCACGCAACAGATCCAGCGGATAATCCACCTCGGACCAATCAAGGCCGGCGATCGACTGCGTCCAGACGTCTCCGGACGATGCCATCTGACCAATGATCGACAGGTACCACTGTTTCAACGCGCGGGGATCACGCACCGCACATTCGAGCGCTACGCGGAACGAATTCACGCCCTCACCCCTGAACACCATCAGGCCAATGGACTCAGCGTCGGCCTGCCCCGGCGGAAGCTCTTTCCCGACCCGCCGAAGACGTTGACCGGACAGGCTTATCTTCATGTCGTCCGCGTCGTAGCTCGCCTTTTGGTCGGTCGCGAGTGTCACGGGCCACGGCGGCGAGGCCATCACGCGCTCCAGTACCGCCGGTTGGAACAAGGTATCGCCGTTCAGCAGGATGAAGTCCTCGTCCATCGCGTCCCGGGCAACCCAGCAGCTGATGAGGTTGTCCGCGACCTCGAAGAAGGGATTGAAGCACGTGGTCGTGTTCGCGGCGCCCTCGCGTTTGGCGAGCAGATCCTCGACCTGCGCGGCCCCGAAACCTGTTACCACGGTAACTTGCTCTACGCCACACGCCTCGAGGGCATCCAACTGCCATTCGATGAGTGCCTTCCCCTGAATGGGGAGCAGGCACTTCGGCGTTTCCGCCGTCATCGGAAAGAGACGCCGCCCCTGTCCCGCGCTGAGGATGATCGCTTTGGCCACTTGTCAGGAAGTCCTTGAAAAAAGGCGAATATATCATCTTGTGCTTCAGCATTCTAGAACGACGGTACGCGATGGCCGGCGGCGACGGTTCCATTAACCGCGCCGAAACCCACCCTGCAGCGAAGCTCGGACGGACGGTGCCTCGTGGTGTCTATTGGGTTAACATCCGGGCCACACTCGAAACGCGTGGAGCCTTACCAATGAGGACCGTATTTCTCTTGCTTGCGGCGGCCGTTCTTGCCGCACCGCAATTCAGCATGGCTGAAACCACGGGCACGCTGGAACAGATCAAGCAGACCGGCAAGGTCCGCATCGGCTTCCGTAAGGCCCAGCCACCGATGTCATTTCTCAACCAAGATGGACAGCCAGCCGGTTATTCGATCGATCTGTGCGTGCGGATTGTCAATCAGGTGAAAAACACGTTGGGCAATCCGGACATCGAGACCGAGTTCGTCCCGGTATCGTCCACAAACCGGTTCGAGGCATTGGCGAACAACACCATCGACATCCTTTGCGGGGCAACGACCAAGACCATTTCACGCGGCAAGCTGGTGGACTTCACCCAGCTGACCTTCGCCACCGGGGCCTCGCTGCTGAGCCTGAAGGAAACCGGCATAGAGGGAATCTCGAGTCTGCAGGGCAAGAAAGTGGCGGTCTCCAAGGGCACGACGACGCTGGAAGTCCTGACGGAGAAAATCAAAGAATCCGTCAGCGATGCCCAGATCGTGCCCGTCGACACTGCGTCGGCGGGGATGCAGGCCCTGCTACGGGGCGAGGTAGACGCGTTCTCTGCGGACCAGGTGGTCCTGATAGGCCTCGTCCTGACCCACGAGGGCGATGAGCAGTTCGCGATCGCCGCAGATGTCTTTTCTTTCGAGCCTTTCGCGCTGGCGGTAAGACGCAACGACTCGGATTTCAGACTGCTTGCCGACACGGTCCTGGCACAGCTCAACCGCAGCGGCCAGATCACGCCGATTTATCGGAAGTGGTTTGGGCAATTCTCTGAGAAAGTCCCCACGCTGGTGCAGGCCCTATTTATGCTGAATTCGACGCCCGAATGATCCCTGATCGACGGCACAGGCGTCACAGGCCCTCTTCGGTTGCACGCGACAGCAAACGCTGCACTTATCAGACCTGTTGGATGGCCAACGCCTGATCGTGCTGCCGCATCTCTCTTTGCCCTTTACCTCGCGCTGCGGTGAGAAAAGATCGGTGTCCACACCGCGCCCGCAGACCTCGAGATGCTCAAAACCCCACTGCGTCAGGTTCTGCTTGATCGATTGCGTTGGAACCAGCGTACGGAAGGCCCGCTCGCGTCGGGCTGATCACGCGCAACATCACGCACGAGCCGCTCGAGACGCTGGATCGGTTGCGCCATCGTCATGGCGTAGAGAGTGCAGACCTCAGTTTTCTCATCCATATCCCGCTGAAGAAGGACAAGACCCCCGCGTTCCGCCAGGTGCGCGAAGACTTTCAGATAAATTCTGCGCGGGCCTTCGCCTGCGGTGATGAGAGAAAAGACTTCATTGCCGCTATCGCTACCGGCATGCATCCCTTCATGGTCTCCTATGGTTTCGAGGACTTCGCACGGTTGACGGGCA
>JASFJQ010000334.1:0-3683 GCA_050121305.1 Chromatiaceae bacterium | reverse complement strand
GCGGTCTTGTTACCCTCGATCGGTACCGGGTGGTGGACCGGCGTCGGCCATGTTGCGCCTTCGGGTGTCCGCTCCGTGGTGTAACTGATCCCCGAGGGTCCGTGCAGGCTGGTCTTGTCTATCTCGTAGGCGTCGATGCCATAGAGCGGCTTGCCGTCCGCGGTATCGGTGCCCTTGAAGGCCTTGAACGAGTGACAGGTAGTGCAGCTGATACCGTCGGCATAGGATTTCCTGGCATCCAGTTTGGTCTTCTTGTCCATCGCCGCGACGGGTGCATGGCACTTGAGGCAGACCGGGTACTGTCCCTTCTTGGTGCGCAGGTCCTCCTGCGTCGGGTCGCCTATCACCTTTCTGTAGAAGGCACCATGGATAGGATCCTTGAGCGCCGAACTGTTGGCATGCATAGACCCCTTCCACTGAGTGTAGATCTCCTCGTGACATTGTTTGCAGGCCTCGGCATCCACGTGCTGGACCGCCTCAGCAGCGAACACCGACGGTGCCAGCAGGCATAAGGCGCTGCCAATACGTACCAACCCATGAATCAGCGACATGATGGCTATCCTCCTCAGATGTGGCGTTTTACGTGCGTTATTCACCGTCCTCAGCGGAAGCGGTGCATCTGTTTTTATTGTTCGCGATTTTTGTTTTTAGCATCCGATCACATTCAGACGCGCGACGTCTTTGATCTGAGTTAAAGCGCCAAGCATCAGGGCCGAAACGGGGCGTCGCGAAACGTGAGGGGTGATGCGTTCGGAGCATCTGCCGCCATCGGGTATTGTATATATTTTGTATATTTTGATTGCAGCCAAATCCGGGCTTTGCCAGAGAGCTCGGTGTGTAATTCGGGTTTTTAGCGCAATCGCCGCTACCCGCGTAGCGGTTTTGTTTATTTTTAGTTTATTAACCAATTCGGATGATGCGTGACGTTCTACCGCGCAGACTCCCCGGCTCAGAAATAATAGAGCAGCAGCGACATACCGAGTAGGGCGGCGACCCAGATCACCATGCTTCCGGTCGGCCAGGAGCGGGCGAGCATGCCCTGAGGACCATGGTGTCGGTAGAGCTCCCCGACCAGGCGCCAGACACTGGCCAGGGCCTGCTCCTCTTTTTCGTCCCGCGCCGCACTCGTGAGCACCGCAAATTCGCTGCCGACCGCCTTCAAGAACTTGCGATAGAACCAGTCGAAGTCGAGGCTGATGGTCAAAGTCCGTCGCATCTGTTTGAGCATCACGAAGAATGCAAAGCCGGCGAACAGCAGGATCTGGAACTGGGTGACCAGATGATCGACGGTGTACGGCTGATAGTCGACCGGGTAAGGCAGGATCGCGTACAGCGGGGCGGGGTAGACGCCGAGCGCCAGGCACAGCAACGAGAACGACCACATCGCGTAGCGCAGATTCGCCGGTGGGTCCGGCGGGCGCAGCCCCGAATCCCTTTGAAAAAACACGAACCAGGGAAACTTGATGCCCGCGTGCAGGAACACACCGGCCGACGCGGCCAGCAGTAGCAGCCAGACCACGAGCATACCTTCGTTCGCGGCGGCCTGGGTCTCCAGCGACTTGGTGACAAAGCCGGAGGTGAACGGAAAGGCCGAGATCGCCAGTGCACCGACGATGCCGTTGATCGCGGTCTGCGGCATGCTCTGGAACAGGCCGCCGAGATCCGTGCACTTGCGTTTGCCCGTCATCATTAGCACGCTGCCGGCCGACATCAACAGCAGGGCCTTGTAGATGATGTGCGCAAAGGCGTGGGCCGCCGCACCGTTCAACGCCATCGGGGTGCCGATGCCGATCGCCGCCACCATGAAGCCGACCTGGTTGACGATGCTGTAGGCGAGGATGCGCCGCATGTCGTTTTCCAGCAACGCATAGATGATGCCGTAGAAGACCATATACAGGCCGATCGGGACCAGGATCTCGGCGCCCGGGAAGCCGACCAGCAGCGCATAGACTGCAGTCTTGGTGGTAAACGCGGACAGGAAGACGGTACCGCTCGGCGTGGCCTCCGGATAGGCATCGGCGATCCAGGCAGACAGCGGAGGGGCGCCGGCGTTGACCAGGAAGCCGATCAGGATCAGCGCGGTAGCCAGGCTGTCGGGCGTCATCGCTGCGAAGGCGAGTGATCCGGTCGTGGCCACCTGGGCCACGATGCCGACCATCAGGATCACGCCGCCCAACAGGTGCACCAGCAGGTAGCGCAGGCCGGCCCGCTGGGCGCCGACGCTGCCCGCGGACCATATGACCACGGTCGAGCCGAAGGCCATGAGCTCCCAGAACACGAACAGGGTCAGCAGGTCACCGGCGAAGGTCACACCGATCGCCGAGCCCGCATAGATAAAGGCGGCGGTCAGCTCAAGCGTGCTGGCCTGGCGATATGCATAGAGTCCGCCGGCCAAGGCCATGATCGAGAATACGGTGGCGAACAGGCGGCCCTCTGCGGTCGATTTCACCGGCTCCAGCGTGTAATCGAGAAAGCTCAGCTGTAACAGGCTGCCGTCGGGCAGCCACCAGACCGCGGCCAGGGTCAGCAGCGGCAGGCCCAGTAACAGCAGCAGACGTTGTCGCTCCGCGGCGAACGGGATCAGCACGGCGCCCAGCACGAGGATCAGCCCCGGCGGAAACGCGAGGTCAGTCGTCATAGTAGCTGTCCTCGCGCTTCAGAAAGATGCCGAGGATCTTGGCCAGCGCCACCATGCCGGCGCAGGCCAGGAAACCATACCAGGCATAAAAGCCGAAGCTGGCGTCCAGGGTAAAGCCCTCCCGCTCGAAATGCGGGTGGTGGTGGACGAAGAATTCCGGGATAAGCGCCAGCACCAGTACCAGGATCTGCAGCATCCACAGCTTGGGCAGGTTTTCGGAGCGGTACAGCCAGTGCTTCGGCGGCTTGCCCGCCGCGTCGGGCGGCGTCTCCTTATGCGGTGTTTCCATCACAGGGCTACCATTCGCTGGACGAGCGCCAGCGGGGCGCCCGGAAAGAAAAACAGCAGGACGGCGAATAGCGCGGTGGTCACCAGCGCCAAAAGGATCGGCCAAGGCGCCTCGCCGTGGTCGGCATGACTCTCGCCATGCGGATCCTGATCTTGCGCCGAGTCCTCTGCCTTGAAGAAGGCGGCATAGATGATGGGCATGAAATAGGCGGCATTGAGCACCGTCGAGATCACGATCACCGCCACTGCGAACAACTGCTGGGCGTCCAAGGAGCCCAGCAGCAGATACCATTTGGAAATAAAACCCGCCGCGGGTGGCGCGCCGATCATCGACACAGCACCCACGGTGAAGGCACCCATGGTCCATGGCATGCGCCGGCCTATACCATTGAGCTGGCTGACCCGCGTCTTGTGCGCCGTGACCATGATGGCGCCGGCGCAGAAGAAAAGGGTGATCTTGCCGAAGGCGTGCATTGCGATATGCAGACCGCCGCCGACCGCGCCGGCGACGACCCCCAACATCGCGCCCAATACGATATAGCTGAGCTGACTGATGGTCGAGTATGCGAGCCGGGCCTTCAGGTTGTCTTTGCGCAGTGCAATGATCGAGGCCATCAAGATGGTGAATCCGGCCAGTGCGAGCAGCCAGTCGGCCGCTGCGAGACCTGCAATGGTATCGATCCCGAAGATATAGACTGCGACCTTGAGGATAGTGAATACCCCGGCCTTGACCACCGCGACGGCGTGCAACAGCGCC
>JASFJQ010000333.1:0-3695 GCA_050121305.1 Chromatiaceae bacterium | reverse complement strand
AGATGTTGGACAGACTGTTTCTGCGGGGGCGGTAACCGGCGCAAATGCAGCCGCTAAGGTCATGGCCAGAATCTCGGTGGCGTCGATCCGTTTTGCCGCAATCTGCGCATTAGAGCAGCCCTGATGGCGCAGCTGCCACCCGTAATCTTGTTGATGGGTCCGACCGCCTCGGGCAAGACCGATCTGGCGATCGCGCTGCGCGAACATCTGCCGGTCGAGCTGATCAGTGTCGACTCGGCGATGATCTACCGCGGCATGGACATCGGGACGGCCAAACCGACCGCGGAAGAGCTGGCGCGTGCACCGCATCGGCTGATCGACATTCGCGATCCTTCAGAGCATTACTCTGCAGCGCAGTTCTGCGAAGATGCGCTGCGCGAGATGTGCGAGATTACCGCCGCCGGACGCATGCCACTGCTGGTCGGTGGGACCATGCTGTATTTTCGCGCGCTGCAATCAGGTCTGTCGGTATTGCCGCAGTCTGATCCAGCGGTCCGTGCCCGTCTACAGGCGGCATTGACGGTCGAGGGACTCCCGGCGCTCCATGAACGCCTGGCGCAAGTCGACCCGCTGGCGGCGAGGCGTATCCACCCAAACGATCCGCAGCGCACCCTGCGCGCCCTCGAGGTCTGGGAGGTCAGCGGTCGGCCGTTGAGCGAACTCCAGGCGCGCGCAGGCCGGGCGATGCCGTTTAGGGCCATCAAGCTGGTGCGTTCGCCGCCGTCGCGCGACCTGTTGCATGCGCGGATCAATCGACGTTTCCTGGCCATGCTGGAATCGGGATTCGACGCTGAAGTCCGGCGGTTGATGGCGCGCGGCGACCTGAATGCCGAGATGCCGTCGATGCGCTCGGTCGGCTACCGTCAGGTGTGGGCCTGGCTCGAGGGGGACCTGGATCGCTCCGAAATGATCGCGCGTGGGCAGGCCGCGACGCGGCAGTTGGCGAAGCGGCAGATGACATGGTTGCGCAAGGAATCCGGCTGCCACTGGCTGGATGAGAGCGCCGATATCACGCGACAGGCGCTGCGGATAGTGCGTCAGGGTTTGCAGGACTCGGTTTAGGCGCGGTCTTGTGAAGTGCGTCTAAAGCCGCGCGAAACAAACAGAATTCGCATACCGAAGAAAGCTGCTGTGCTATAGTTTCCGGCGGTGTGAACGCGGTTTCGAGTTGGGTCAGGGACGGCCGCCGACTTCACCGGAATGCCTGCGCCGGGCCTTGAAATTACCCGTGGCGCATAGAAGAAGCTAACGATACGACTAAGAAAAGGGAGCCCCCCGATGTCAAAGGGACAAAGCCTGCAGGACCCGTTCCTGAACGCATTGCGCAAAGAACGCGTGCCAGTCTCAATCTTCCTGGTGAACGGAATCAAGCTCCAGGGGACGATTGAATCATTCGACCAGTTTGTTGTATTGCTGAAGAACAGTGTCAGCCAGATGGTGTACAAACATGCGATTTCGACGGTCGTTCCGGCACGCAACGTCCGTATTCAGCATGCGCACTCCGAAGGCGAGGGTGAAGCCGAACCTGGTAACGCCTGATCGACAGCCATGTGCCCCCGGTGAAGCGCAGACTCCACGGCGAAGGCGTGGGGTGGGTTGTCGCAGCGCTTGGGTGCCGATGAACTAGATGTTCGAACGCCCGCAAACCGGTGAGCGCGCCATTCTGGTGCACGTTGGGCTGCAGGGCCCACCCGACCCGCAGGAACTGCAGGAATTCACAGCGTTGGTCCGCTCGGCGGGTGCCGAGCCGATCGCGCTGGTCAGCGGCCAGCGTAGGCTTGCCGATCCGCGCCTCTACATCGGCAGCGGCAAAGCGGAAGAGGTGCGTGAACAGGTCCATGCCCTGTGCGCGGACCTGGTGATTTTTGACAATCTGTTGTCGCCCAGCCAGGAACGCAACCTCGAACGGCTGTTTGAGTGTCGCGTCGTCGACCGGACCGGGCTGATTCTCGATATCTTTGCCCAGCGCGCGCGCTCCCACGAGGGCAAGCTGCAGGTCGAGCTGGCCCAGCTGCGGCACCTCTCGACCCGCCTGGTCCGCGGGTGGACCCACCTGGAGCGCCAGAAAGGCGGCATTGGGCTGCGCGGACCCGGTGAGACGCAGCTGGAGACCGACCGGCGTCTGCTGAACCGGCGCATCGACCAGATCGGGCGCCGCCTGGCCCGGGTAGACAGACAGCGCGAGCAGGGGCGACGGGCCCGCCGCCGCCGCGAGGTCGCTACGGTGTCGCTGGTCGGCTACACGAACGCCGGCAAATCGAGCCTATTCAATCGTTTGACCGAGGCCGGCGTGTACGCCCAGGACCAGTTGTTTGCCACCCTGGATCCGACATTGCGCCGGATCGTCTTGGCTGATGGCACGCCGCTGATCTTGGTCGACACCGTCGGCTTCGTCTCGCGTCTCCCGCACGAACTGGTCGCGGCGTTCAGGTCCACGCTGCAGGAGACAGTCGAGGCCGATTTGCTGCTGCATGTCATCGACGCGCAGAGCCCGCAGCGGGCCGCCCAGATCGCCGACGTCGAGCAGGTGCTGGCGCAGATCGGCGCCGATGAGGTGCCGCGTATCGAGGTATTCAACAAAATCGATCTGCTGCCGGATGCGTCGCCACGGACTGAATTCGACGAACAGGGTCAGCCGGCACGAATCTGGGTGTCAGCGGCCAGTGGGGCCGGTATGCGTGGTCTGCTGGACGGACTGGCGCAGACATTCAGCACTGATATTGTGCGAGGTTTGGTGCGGCTCGGTCCCGCTGATGGCCGCCTGCGGGCACTGCTGTTCGAACAGGGCGCGGTGGTGCGCGAAAACCACGGCAAGCAAGGGGGATGGGAACTGGACGTGACCTTGCGGCGTCGAGAGTATGAGCGACTTACCAAGCACGAACCGACCCTGGCGAGTCATTGGCAGGAACGCGCCGAGGGCGCAATTGAAGCCGGATGATGCCCATTCGTGGCGCAGTTGATAGAATCGCCGCCAGCTTGTGCCTACGGCACGCACCATAACCAGCGCACGGGAGTAATGCATGGCCTGGAATGAACCGGGTGGTGGAAACCGCGATCCTTGGAGTAACAAGGGCGGTGACCAGGGCCCCCCCGACCTCGACGAAGTGGTCCGCAAGCTTCAGGAGAAGATGGGCGGATTGTTCGGTGGCAAGGGCCGCCGCCGCGGCGGCAACGGCGAGGGTGGCGGCGCCTCCGGGGGTGGCGCCAACAAAAAAGGCATCGGCATCATCATCGGCCTGGTGCTCGTCGGCATACTGGCTCTCGAGGCCTTTTACATCATCCAGCCGGCCGAACGGGGTGTGGTCAAGCGCTTCGGCGCCTTTCACGCGGTGACTGCGCCCGGGCCGCACCTGAAGCTTCCCTTCATAGACTCTGTCGACGTGGTCAACGTCGATCAGGTGAACAAGTTCCAGCACCGCGCACAGATGCTGACCAAAGACGAGAATATCGCCGACGTCACGCTAGAGGTGCAGTTCCGCATTCAGGATGCAGCGGATTTTCTGTTTCAGGTCGCAGACCCGGGCAACACGATCCATGGTGCCATGGAGTCCAGCCTGCGTGAGGTGATCGGCAAGAGTCGGCTCGATGACATCATTACCGAAAACCGCAGCGCGATCGCGGCCTCGGTCCAGCAAGGTACCCAACAGCTGCTCGACCTCTATCGGACGGGTCTGGTCGTGACCAACGTCAACATC
>JASFJQ010000332.1:0-3701 GCA_050121305.1 Chromatiaceae bacterium | reverse complement strand
CAGATCGGCGCGCGCTTCCTTTTCGAGGAGGGCCTCTCCGCCGTCAAACGTCGCGACTATCCGGCCGCCGCCGCGGCCTTTGCCGCCGGATTGCTCGAACAGCCGGGCAATGCGCGCGCCCGGACCTCCTACGCACGCGCGCTCTGGATATCGGGCCGGCGGGATGAGGCGAAGGTCGCGCTGGAGCGCGCGATCGCCGACGGGCCCACAGAGACGCTGCCGCGCTTTCTGCTGGCCGTGGTACACGATGCCGCGGACGATCCGGCGTCCGCCATCGCCGGCTATCGCCGGGTCCTTGCCATCGATCCGAAACACCAGGGCGCGTTGAGTTATCTGGCGAATCTCAATCTGCGCCTTGGGGACTATGCGGATGCGGCCGCCCTGTTTGAACGCTCCATCGCCGCGGGCGCCACCGAGTTGCAGCTTTTCCTGCACTACTGGGGTGCGCTGCTGCGGGCCGGCACCAGCGATGCCGTATTGCGCGATAAGCTGCTGGCGTTCGACAAACGCTTCCCGGAGCCCCCGGTGTTCCGGTATCTCCTGGCCAGACTGCTCGCGCGCTCGACCGAGGCCGGCGTCGCGGATGCCGCGCGGTCACTCGAGATCGCCAGGCAGCTGCACGACGCCCAGCCGAGCCCCCCGCACACAGAACTCCTGGCGCTCACCCTGGCGGCGAACGGCGACTTCGCAGCCGCGCAGGCCCTGCAGGATGGCCTGGTGAAGATGGCCCTCATGGCCGGCGCCTTGGGTCCCGCGGTCGGGCTGGAAGAGACGGCGGCGAGCTTTCGCGCCGGGCGGATGCCCGAGCCGGCCTGGCCGCTGCAGGACCCGATGTTCATGCCGCCGCCGGCAGACCCGGAGCTGGTGATACAGAACTACCCTGCGGGGCAGCCGTACTAGCAAGGGGCAGACCGGTGAGCAAAAAAGCGCGCCCGTAGGCGCGCCCTCGAGGCAGGATCCTCGGTTACTTGTCGGCCTTCTTGCTGCTCGACTTCTTGGTGGTCGTAGTGGTCGGATAGGCGTAGGAGCCGTAGTACGGGTAGCCGCCGTAACCGCCATAGCCGCCGTAGGGGTAGCCGCCATAGCCACCATAGGGGTAACCGCCCCAGCCACCACCATAGTAGGGGTAGCCGCCATAGCCACCATAGGGGTAACCGCCCCAGCCACCGCCGTAGGGGTAACCGCCCCAACCACCGTAGTAGGGATATCCGCCCCCGTACCAGGGGCCGCCGCCACCCCAGGGGCCACCGCCCCAACTGTTCCAGAATGCGCCGGCGGAACCGGCCAGCAACGCGGAACCGAGCACGGCCCCGGCGATCAAGGTTTTCGCGAATCTGCGCATGTGTCGTCCTCCCACTCAATTAAAGCTTGGTCTTGGAAAATCCTAAACTAACGATCTGCCTCGGTGCGAAATTAACGCACTCGACTAAATATACTGCCGCCGAGTCGCCGCATCCATATGACCGACATCAAGAAACTTGCATGAGACAGGCCTGTCAGCACTCGCTGAGGGCCCGGGTCTCCACACGAGCGCGCCACGGGCGAGCGCCGGGCGAAATGAGGCGCAGCATTCGGATTGGTGCCGCCGGCGAGCAGCATCTCAACATGGCCACCGCTTCGCCGTCGGCGCACGATGGCGGCCCTGACTCGGATTGGCGGCCAACACCTTCACTCCGGCCGTGTCCCGGACATAGCCTGTTGCCCCGCCTTTCCAGTTAGCGGTGAAAGGCGCACACCGGACTTGCAGACGCACCCGTTCGTCGCAGTATCGGCTACCCCTTGACCGCCTTCTGCTGCCTGCGCCCCCTCCAGCGGGCATATCGGGCCGCGAAGTAGGCAACGGATCGGATACACGGGCTTTTCTAAGCGATGGGCAGCGGCGGGATCCCCGCCCGCTCGGTGACCGTCGGCTCGGTCGTATAGACGTTGCCGCGAGTCTCGTGCAGGTGTCGCAACACCGCGATATCCGTCGCTGCATGCTTGCTCGCGACGGTCAGGCGCTCGTCGATATCCGGGTTGTGGCCATGGGCGTGCGTGAGCTCAAAACTGAAGCCGCTAATGATCACGCGCTCGTATCCCTCCCGCGCCAGACCCAGCGCGACGGCAGCGACACCTGTCGAAGGGTGCTTCTGCCCGAGCAGGTCCAGAATCTCGGGTTTGTCTCGACACAGCCCCTCGAAGATCGAATAGTACTGGTGCCAGCCAAGTTCGACGAATTCGTCGTACCGGTAGCCCACCGAGCGCAGAGTGCCCTTGAGGCAGCGGGCCGTTATTCGGTATGTCCTAACCGGGTGCAGCAGGCGCTTCGCGAGCGTCAGTTTGTGGGGCGGTCGCGGCACGAAGTAGAGCCTGCCGGTGCCCAAGCCCGAGACAGCCTGGAGACTGTGACGCCCCGACGCGACGCCCGAGGTGAGCACCGCGGACATCGCGGTGAACGTCGGTGTCGGCAAGCCGTGGCGGGCGGCGGAGAATCCAGAGGCATTGGCGCAGGCCAAGGCGTCGTAGGCATCGCGCGGCGGGAGCACGGGCTCGGGTTTCGAGCCCAGCACCAGGAGTGTTCTCGCGGTCAATCGAGCGCTCTGTCCAAGTGGTTGTTCTGGACTCGGCACCAAGATGGACGCTCGGCTACCGATTCAGGCTCGTGCAACGGCGCATAGAGGTGTTCCGACTCCACTAGAACTCTCTGGACAGCCTGCCCTCGGACGCCAGCGGTGGCGTCCTGTCGATCACCTCGAAAGCGTCGTGCCGGATATGGTCCTGCTGCATCTCTTCGCGCAGCTGTGCCTCTGAGAGCACGCCTTTCTCGAGGCACTCGCGCAGCAGGCCGAAGAAGAATCGCTCCTGGTTCGGGTCGGGGTGCGGCTTGTATTGACCGGGGTCCGTGCTCGCCCCGAACAATAGCCGACGGCCGCGCCGAAGCCAGCCCTTGGGCGGATACCAGCGGAATTTTTCAGCCGCAGTGAAATCGACCGGAAGCCCGGTCTTCCACGGCTGGGTCTTGCGCTTGGTGTTGTGGAGCATCTTCGTATCCTTATCGAGATGGTCGAAGTCGTTCCACGCGTTCTCGAAATGCCCGATCGACTCCGGCGGCTCAAGCTGCAGACAGATCCACGGCCTGTAGTCCCGTTTCATCTCGAACAACTCGGCGAACTGCTCCTCGACCCGCCAGTGTGTCAACTTGGCACAATCCAGCAGCATGACGCTGCTGGCCAGACAGCCCTCCCGGGCCTTGGTGCCCGAACGCGCCCTGCACAGGATTGCCTTGCCGTCCATGTCTCGGCTGAGCAGCTCCCAGACGTCGCCCACCGCAAAGACGTCGGGATCGACGACGACGGCCCGACCCTGGTAATTCATGAGTTCCGGCGGCATGAATCTGAGCGGGGTGAAAGACTGCAGATCGTCATTCAGCCAAGGTCTTGTCAGACCCTCCCTGAGATACGGCTGCCCCTCCCGGTCATGCAGGAAGGCATAGTCCTTGTGATGGATGATGCGGACGTCGAACTGCTCGTTATGGGCAGAATTGCGGCGTGCCGCATACTGGGCGATCAAGGCCCCCAGATACTGCTTTTGATTGGTGTGGATGAAGAGGCAATGTTCCACAAGCAATACCCCTCTACGCCCTGTGGTCTTGACCGCGCGATTTTTACCAAGAACAGGGGTAGATCTCAAGGCCGGGCCCGACGCGGGCCTCATTAGTAACG
>JASFJQ010000331.1:0-3708 GCA_050121305.1 Chromatiaceae bacterium | reverse complement strand
GCCAGCCGTGGCGGTTGGCTTCGTCGCCCAGAAACCGTTCGACCGCATTGATGCCGACCGACTCATCGAGCTGCGCGCGGTTGCAGGCGGACTCGCAGGGGTGATAGCAGACTCGGCCCATGATCGCCGCCAGTGGATTGTCTCTCACCAGTACGCGCCAGGCGGTCTCGTAATCCCCCTCTTCGGCATGAAACAACCATTGCTGGATATTCTCGCCGGCCGGACAGGTTGCGTTGCAGGGTGGCAGGCGATCGACATAGACGGGGCGCTGGGTGCGCCAGGATCCGGTCAGATTGGCCAGACTGGAGCCGACATCCAGGGTTATCGCGAAGGGCTTTCGCATCAGTCTTGCTCCTGGTCGCAAAGGCCGAAACGACGGATGTTGCGATCGGCGGCGGCCTGCAGACGCGCGATCACCTCGGTCTTCAGCTCGGGTTTGAACAAATGGGCGAAGCGTCGCTGCAGCTTCAGGTATTCCACAACCGGCACGCGGCGGCGGATGCGGCTACGGTCCGTGATTTCGCCGTGTTCGGCCTCGAACACCGGGAACAATCCCGACTCGGTTGCCAGGCGCGCAAGCCTCACAGTGTCGTGTGGTGCGGAACCCCAACCGAGTGGACAGGGCACCAGGACATGGATATAGCGCGCCCCGTGGATCGACATCGCCCGTGTAACCTTGGCCTCGAGATCACGAACATCGGCGACCGACGCGGTCGCCACATAAGGGATTTCGTGGGCCATGGCAATCAGCGGCACGTTCTTGCCCTGACCGAACACATTGCCGGGCGACGCACCTACGGCCGGACTGGTCGCGGTGCGCGCAGCCGGCGGTGTGGCCGACGATCGCTGCACACCGGTGTTCATGTAGGCCTCGTTGTCGTAGCAGATGTACAACACGTCGTCGTTGCGCTCGAACATCCCCGACAGGCAGCCGAAGCCGATGTCGGTGGTCCCGCCGTCGCCGCCCTGGGCAACCACCCGCGTGTTGCTGCCACCCTTGACACGCAGCGCAGCGGCCACCCCGGTGGCGACAGCCGCGGCATTGCCGAACAGCGAGTGAATCCACGGGATCTGCCACGAGGTCTCCGGATAGGGCGTCGAGAACACCTCGAGACAACCGGTGGCATTGGCGGCGATCAGCTGATTGTTGGTAGCGCGCATGGCCGCATCGATCGCATAGCGCGCACCCAAGGCCTCGCCACAACCCTGACAGGCGCGATGCCCTGAGTTCAGCGAGTTGGTCCGCTCCAAGGTCGACTGGACGGAGCGATCTTCCTCGCTGAGCAAACGATTACCGACGGTAAAGGTTCCAGTCTGGTAGAACTTTATATGAGAAGTCCGCATTTAGGCTTCCTCGCTATCCGATGTGATCAGCGACACTGCCGAGTTCGCGCAGGATATTCTCTGCGACCGGGCCGGAGCGGCGCTGGGTCTCGAGGCGCTCGATCTCGCTGTGGATTACGTCATGGCGCAGATCGAGAAAGACCAGGTGCTCAAGCGCGCTGCGTTGCGCCTTCATGAACACCTCCCGCAGCGAATTCTGCGTGATCGCCCGCCCGCCGAGCCCCGCAATCACCGCATGCACGGGTAAGCCGAGGCCGGCCAGCGCCATACGTACGTCGGTCGATAGGATCCCGCCGATTCCGACTGCGAGCGATTTCTCGATAACGACGATGCGTTTGGCGTGTTTGATGGCCTCGCGCAGCCGTTTCGACGGAAAAGGCCGATAGGAGGTAATGCTCACCGCGCCGATAGCGACGCCTTCGTCGCGCAATTGATCGACGACATCCTTGATCGTGCCGTTTACCGATCCGAGCGCAATCACCAGGGTCTCGGCGTCGCCGCTGCGATACGTGCGCAGCAGGCCGCCGGAGGCGCGACCGAAGTGCTGCTGGAATTCCTCCGCCAGCTCCGGAATCAGCCACAGCGCCTGCATCTGCCGGTAATGGGCAAGGTAGCGTACCTCGGTGAAGGCCTCCGGCCCGACCATGGCCCCAATGGTCACCGGCTCGGCCGGGTCCAGCACTTGACGCGGTTCATAGGGCGGCACGAACCCGTCGACCAGCGCCTGATCCGGGATATCTACGCGCTCGTAGGCATGGGTGAGAATGAAACCGTCGACGCAGACCATCACCGGCACCGATAGCTCCTCGGCCAGGCGTATGGCCTGAATATGCAGGTCGACCGCCTCCTGGTTGGTCTCCGCATACAGCTGGATCCAGCCGGCGTCGCGCATCGACATGCTGTCTTGCTGGTCGTTCCAGATATTGATCGGCGCACCGATCGCACGATTGCCGATGGTCATTACGATAGGCAGTCCGAGCCCAGAGGCGTTGTACACCGCCTCGGCCATGAACAGCAGGCCCTGACTGGCGGTCGCAGTATAGGCCCTGGCGCCGGTTGCGCTGGCGCCAATGGCCACCGACAGCGCCGCAAACTCTGATTCCACATTGATGAACTCGCAGTGGGTGAGTTGTTCCGCCTTCACCATCTGCCCCAGATTCTCAACGATGTGGGTCTGCGGTGTAATCGGATAGGCGCAGATGACCTCAGGCCGGCACAATGCCACAGCCTCGGCGACAGCTCGCGATCCCTCGATCTGTTTCAACATGATGCAGTGACCCCCTGGGACGCGCTGTCGACCAAATCGAACGCAGCACGTGCCGCGGAAACATTGCCGGCCGCAATCTTGCCCTGGAACTTGCCTTCGATCGCCGCGGCCACCGAGTCGATTGCAATCATTCCGGTCAGCGCGGCGAAGCCTCCCAATAGCGCGGCATTCGGCAGCGGCCGGCCGACGTACTCCAGCGCCAGCTGCGAGGCTGGCACGGTCAACACCCGGATCTGTGGATGCTCGGTGAAAAATTCATCCAGACCCAGGTCGGATGTATTGCGGCCTGAATTGATCAGCACGAAACCACGGTCGGCTATCCCTTGGAAGAGATTGACCTGATGCAGCAGCGTCGTGTCCTGAATGATCAGGGCGTCTGGTGCAATCACGGGTTCACGCAAGCGGATCTCCCGGTCGTTTATCCGGCAAAAGGCCATCACCGGCGCGCCCATGCGCTCGGAGCCAAAACTCGGAAACGCCTGGGTGTGTTTACCCTCAAGGAAGCCGGCGATCGATAACATCTCGGCCGCTGTGACGACACCCTGTCCACCTCTGCCGTGTATCCGTACCTGAAACATTCGATTGCTCCTGCCCGGTCGAGCCATAACATAGTCAGGGACAACGGCGGTACCGGGCGATCCGGTCCGCAGAGCTGCCCTGAGTTGTTGCCAACCTGCTTATCTCGTCAGACCTCTATTGGCCCGCTTGTCTCGCCAGCTGCTCCTCGAGCGCATTGCCGCCTGTCCTGCTATTTATAGTCGACACGATCCAGCCCATACTTTTTCATCTTGTCGTAGAGTGTCTTGCGGGGTAGGCCAAGGGCCGCCATGGTATCTTTGATGCTGCCATTATTGACTTTGAGCTGCTGTTCGATCAGGCCGCGCTCGAGGCACTCGAGTTGTTCGGGCAGGGTCATCGCCGGGCGGTCCGGACCGGCACTCAGCATCTGCTCGACATCGTAACCACAGGTTTCACCGACTAGGACATAACGCTCCGCAGCATTGCGCAGCTCACGGACATTACCTGGCCATTCCGCCATCATCAGGCGATTCAATTGGTCCGGCGTCGTTAGCGGTGGCGGCGGCTCGCGACGATAG
>JASFJQ010000330.1:0-3715 GCA_050121305.1 Chromatiaceae bacterium | reverse complement strand
TGCTGGCGTCCCCCGACACCGCCGTAGGCGACGCCGGTCAGCTCGCACATGTCGGACTTGAAAGACGTCAGGTCGTCGATGTTGAATTCCGACAGGTGTCGATGCCCGGCCGCGCGCGCGACGACGGTCATCAGCTCGACCGCCGAAGTAAAGAAGCGCGCAAGCCGCTCCGCCGCGATGTCCACGGGCAGACGATCGCGAAGATGTTGCTTCTGTGTCGCGATGCCGACCGGGCAGTTGTTCGTGTGACAGGCTCGCATGCCGAGACAGCCGATCGCCTGGATCGCCGAATTCGAAACAGCGATCCCGTCGGCGCCCAGCGCCATCGCCTTGGCAAAGTCGGCCGGCGTTCTTAACCCGCCGGTAATGATCAACGTGACCCCCGCAGCCTCGCACGCATCGAGGTGCCTGCGTGCACGCGCGAGCGCCGGGATCGTCGGCACGGAAATGTTGTCGCGGAATATCAGCGGCGCAGCGCCGGTGCCTCCGCCTCGGCCGTCAAGAATGATGTAGTCGACGCCGACCTCGAGCGCAGCGTCGATATCTTTCTCGATGTGCTGCGCCGACAGCTTGAAGCCGACCGGAATGCCACCGGTATTCTCGCGCACCTCGGCCGTGAAGTCCTTGAATTGACTCAGCGTCTCCCACTCCGGGAATCGAGCCGGCGATATCGCGGACTGGCCCTCGGGGAGCTCTCGAACTTCGGCAATCTTACCTTTGACCTTGTTGCCAGGGAGGTGCCCGCCGGTGCCGGTCTTGGCGCCCTGGCCGCCTTTGAAGTGAAAAGCCTGGGTCTTCCGGACCTTGTCCCAGGAGAAGCCGAACCTCGCCGAGGCCAGCTCGTAGAAGTAGCGGGAGTTTGACGCCTGTTCCTCCGGAAGCATGCCACCCTCGCCGGAACAGATTCCGGTGCCGGCGAGCTCAGCACCTCTCGACAGAGCCACTTTCGCCTCTTCGGACAGCGCGCCGAAGCTCATATCCGACACGAACAGCGGTATGTCGAGTCGCAGCGGCTTGTTCGCATTCGGACCGATGACGATATCGGTGCCAACCGGCTCATCATCCAGCAGCGGGAGCTTGTGCAACTGGCCGACGACGAACTGCAGGTCGTCCCATGTGGGAAGCTTGCCACGCGGCACGCCCATCGCCGATGACGGGCCGTGATGCCCGACCTTGCTGAGACCCTCGTCCGCCAGCTTGCGAATGAGCTTGACGTGCGGCTCGTCGGCGGTGCCGACCGGGTCCTGGTACAGGCCCTGGTAGGCATCACGATTGTACGGCTGCGGGTGCTGCCTGGCCCAGGCCGCTATCTCTTCCTCGTCGACGAAGACCTTGCCGTCGTCGATCCACGCGCTGAACTTAGGCAGGACCTCCGAGTTGTTGTACTCACTGACGCCGGTATCGAGTCGATAGTCCCAGCCGTGAACGCCACAGATGATGTTGTCGCCGTCGATGTGACCGTCGGACATGAGCGCACCGCGATGGGCACAACGCCCGTACAGCACGCTGACCTCGTCGTCGTAGCGAGTCACGACCAGGTCGACGTCAGCCACCAGCGCATACTGCGGCTTGCGGTCTTCGAGGTCGGCGAAATCAAAAATAGGCACTGCTTTCATGAATCAAGACTCCGGATTTTCTGAACCTGAGGGCCCGCTCCTGAGCGGAATGTCGGACACCTCTCGCATTTCCTCGCACTCACCCATTCGCCCTGTTAACCGACCATAGGCGTTAGCCAGCGGCGCGGCAGAGACTCCGTGGAACACAACACTCAACGCAACGGTGATGACGGTGATCGCGAGCAGTTCTGCCTGGTGAGGCACGCCGGCCTCCTCGAGGATGAGCAAGACGAAGAGGATCGACGCCAGTCCGCGCGGTCCAAACCAGCCGAGGAACAGGAAGGTCGGGAATCGAATTCCCGACCCGATCAGGGACAGTGCGATAGGGATCATGCGGATGATCGTCAAACTCAAGACACCATAGACTATGAACATGACATCCATGTGTTCGAGGCCCTCAGGCAACAAAGCGGCACCAAATATGAGGAACGTGACGAGCATCAAAAATTGCCCCTCGCTCTCCATGAACTCAAACAGGTAGTCGCAGGGATGACGGAGCGCGTTGCCAAACACCAGGCCGCCCACAAAGGCCGAGATAAAGCCGTTTCCGCCGATGAGTTCCGCCAGTACGAAGGCAAGCACCGAGACCGACAGGATGCCGATGCCCTGGAACGCCACCGTTGCCCAGCCGTGCTCGGCCGCCTCATCGAGCACCCGGGCCCCGACCAACCCGACGATCACACCGACAATGGGGCCGAGCGTCACCTGCATCGCTCCGAAACGAAGCCAGTCACCCGCCTCTGTTGACGCGCCATGTGCCGCGCCGGCCAGCGCCGCGAAGAGCAGAACGGCGGGCAGCACAAAGCCGTCGTTCAGGCCGCTCTCGATATTGATTGCCTGCCGGATTCTGAGCGGAACCGCCTTCGCGGCGACAACGGACTGGCCGAGCGCTGCATCGGTTGGCGCAAGCAGCGCTGCGAGCAGCGCCGCCTCCCAGATCGAGAATGCAGGAAACATGGCGGCCGCGACGAAAGTGCCCGTCGCGATGGCGAGCGGCAGCCCGAGCACCAGCATTCGCACGGGCAGGTTGTGATCGACGCGTACCGCTCGCAAGTCGATGCGCGCCGCGTCAGCGAACAGAACCAGGATCAGCGTCAGTTCCGCGATGATGTGAATCGCGGAATGCCCGACGTCGATATCAGCAAAACCGAAGCCACCGGCGCCCGCAACAAAGCCGAACGCGACAAAAAGCAGGGGCGCGGTCAGAATGGTGCCTTCGAGTTTGCCGGAGACCAGCGCGTAGGCGAGGAACAGGCCGGCCAGTATGGCAATTGTCGCAAGGTCCATCAGTCCCGCCTCGGTGGCTTTTCGTTGTTTTGGGCAACGCATTAAAGCGTCAGCCTCTCCCGGACGACCAGCGGGAGCATCGAACAGCGCCATCGGTCAGCGTGGCGCAGAAAGACCCTGCGCATGGAAGCAGTCCCGCGTGCCCGAATATAACAGGCCCCGCCACACGGCGCCGACTCCGTGCCTCCATCATCACAGGGTCCCGGTGGCCGCTTTCGGCAGAGCCCTGTGCCCTCGTAATGCGGATGTCAAAATCCGGCCCTGTGAGGCATCACCGCCGTCTTCGCACCGAGATCAATCGGGCCCGCCAAACCCCTGCCTTCGGACGGCAGCGATCCACTGCGGTGTGGTGTTTAACTCACATAGTCGCTACGCGGCTTCTCCACCACAATCCAACCACCGTACTCACCCCAAAATCCTTCCGCCTGATCCGGCCTTCCCCATCCAGCACGTAATAAGTCGGATACCCGGGCACCCGATAATCCCGGCCGGTTCCCGGATCCCCAACCAAAATCACACTGTCAATATCGTGTTTCTGTCGAAACCCGGCGATTTCTCCCACTTCCCCGTAATCCAGCCCGATCATCACGAGGTTCACCTCGTCCCCGAACCAGTCATGAAACCATCGCAACTGATGGGCACTGGCCGCGCAGACCGTGCACCAGGGCGCAAAGAAGTAGAGCACGGTGGGTTTGCCCTTGAAGTCCTCCAGCCGCCAGGTCTTGCCGTCGAGGTCCTGCAGTTCGAAAGCGGGCGCCGGCATCGACGCATCGGCGGGCAGCAGGTCACGGGTGCGCCAGGCGTAGATCGAA